>JAEYZV010000408.1 GCA_023427865.1 Acidobacteriota bacterium | reverse complement strand
GTCGCGGACCACTATGGATGGGGCTGGAAGAAACTGTGGTGCCGGTGGGCGGACTCGAACCGCCGACCCTGCGCTTATGAGACGCATGCTCTAACCGGCTGAGCTACACCGGCACCCTGGGAGGCTGACCACCGCGACAGCCGTCGCGCGTGATCAGAACGCTTGATTCTAGCAGAACGGCACTGACATCAGAGCGCCCCGTCGCCGGGCCGCCGGGCGAGCGCAGCGGCAGAACGCCGGCCTCATCGACCGCCTTCCGCCACGGCGTGCCCGGCATGGACGCCGACCGCCGGCTCTCCCTCGGCCCCCGCGATCTGGTTGACCTGCGTCCGGGGCGCGCGCAGCGCCGCTTCGCACGCGAAACAACGGGTCGGCAGGCCCTGATGCGGCGGTGGACGGAGGACGGCTACATCCCCTACGAAGTTCCGCCGCGCGCGACAGGTCGTGCGCCATCGGACGCAGCACGCTCGGCGACGAGCGGAACCGCCGGCGAATCCGAGTCCGTCGGCCTTCCGCCGCCACACACAGTCACCGCGCCCTCGCAGACCTGTCGGCACCCGCCAATCCGCACTCGACGACGTGAGCGCGAGAGGTGCGCCGCGTGATCTTCTGCAGCCCGAACCGCACGCGCGCGCCGAGAGGCCGTCGGCCGGCACCGGCGGTTCGGGCGCGACGTCGCCCGGGCAGCGGAGAGGCTACCGGCAGACTCCGGGTGTGTCGCCGTGCGTGGCATGACCGAGTGCCGCGACGTAGCTCATGGTCATCGTGGTACCCCTGCCCGTCTTGTGTGCGGGCGGCACATGACAGAGCGTGACCGTGGCATTGAACGACAGCGTGCGCGGCCCGGTGATGCCGCCGCGTCCCGATGGCACGAGTGCGCCCCTGAACTCGCCGGTGCGGCCGTCGTACCCGAGGATCGCCGACGTGCCGACGCTGGTGGCATAGAGGTGTCCGTCCGGTCCGAACGCGATGCCGACCGGCGTGTTCAAGCCGCCGCTGCCTGCGGGCACGAAGACCTCCGAGTACCCGGTCGCGACGTCGAACCGGCGAATCTCGTTCATGTCGACGCTGCCGACGTACATCCAGTCGTCCGGGCCGAAGACCAGACCCGAGGGACGCGTGAAGCCGTCGAACGGCCCGAGCACCTCGCGGAGAAAGGCGCCGGTCTGGCCGTCGAACTTGAGGATCCGATTCGAGTACTCGGCCGCGACATACAGGTGCCCGTCCGGCCCGAACGCGAAATGCTGCGGATCGCCGAACGTCATCTCCGGCTCGGAGTCGCCGTCCACGTCCGGCCCCTGCACGAACGTGTCGACGAACGCCCCGGTCACGGCGTCGTATCGATGAATCGCCTGGATGCCCGGGTCGCCGACATAGACGTATCCCTCGTGGAAAACCAGCGTCAGCGGCACCAGCAACCTGCCGGCCCCAGCCGGTATGAAGACGTCGATGAACGCGCCCGTGAGTCCGTTGAAACGCAGGACACCCCCGCCGCCCAGCAGGTTGGATACGTACAGGTTGTCGTCGGGACCGAAGACGACGCAACACGGGCCTGCGAGGCCCGCGGCCCCGTTCGGGACGACGACGTCGAGGAAGCGGCCGGCGCCGGTATAGCGCAGTATGGCGTCGGTGGGGCCGAACCCGAGATTGCCGACCGCGAGGCCCGCCTGGTTCATCACGGCGGGTCCTGCAGGTCCGTGATCACCTGTCGCCGGTGAACGACGCTGTGCACTGGTCGGTGGCGCGACGATCGCGCAGGTTAGCAGGAACGTGGCAATCGATGACGGCAGGATGCGGCAGGACATGTGCACCTCCCGACACGAGACCGTGTCGCGCGCGCGGATGCCGACTCACGCGGGCATCCTGCGGCGCTTGGTCTCCGGCAGGTGCCGGCGTGCTCGGAGTGGCGTGCACTGACCCTCGAGCAAGAGGCCTGCCATGGCGACGATCGTGGGTACGCGCGCCGGGGACAAAGCCAGGCGCCAGATACACGCGCGGCGCGCGGGGGATCGCGCGACGGCCGCGCAAGATTCCTCGTTTACCGGCGCGCGTTCTCCTCGATGAGGCGGCGGCGCAGCCGTTCGACGAGGGCAGGTTCCGCGGCGGAGCGGTCGTAGCGTTCCGACGGGTCGTCGAGCAGATGAAACAACTCGACGCGCTCCGCCTTGTCGTCGGTCGTGCTGACGCGCAGCTTCCACGGGCCGACCCGAACCGCCTCGGCCTGTCCGAGGTTGTCGTAGAGCAGCATCCGATCGACGGCCGGCCCGCCACCTGCAGCCGCTGTCGGCCAGAGGTCCACGCCATCGAGGTCGCGCGGGATGGCGTCGGCAGCGCCTGCGCGCGCCGCGAGCGTCGGGAAGAGATCGACGAGGCTCATCGGGGTGTGCAGCACGTGCCCGGGCGTGACATTGGCGGGCCAGACGGCAAGGAACGGGACCCGGTGACCGCCTTCGTATGTGCCCGCCTTGCCGCCGCGGAACGGCCCGGGTGTGCCGTGATCCCACGGCTTGACGATGTCGCGACCGAACATGCGGTCGGGCATGGCGTTCCACGGGCCGTTGTCGC
>JAEYZV010000588.1 GCA_023427865.1 Acidobacteriota bacterium | reverse complement strand
GAGCGCCGCCGAGTTGACCCAGGCCGCATGCCCGTCGACGCGCGACAGGTACACAGGGTGATCGGGAGCGGCCGCATCGAGCTGGACGGCCGTCGGCCACGCCGTGTCGGGCCAGTCGTTCTGATCCCATCCTCGGCCGACGATCCAGCGGCCCTTCGGCAGCGTCTCCGCCCGCGCGCGCACCTTCTCCACGATCGCCTGCGGACTGGCCGTGTGGCGCAGGTCGATCTGCTGGAGGCTCTCGCCCAGCCCGAGCATGTGCCCGTGTGCGTCGTGGAGCCCGGGAATCACCGCGCGGCCACCGGCGTCGATCACCTGCGTCGCCGGACCGCGCAGTGCAAGGGCCTCCCCGTCGGTGCCGACGGCCACGACGCGATCACCGCGGACGGCGATCGCCTGCGCACGCGGGCGCGCCTGGTCCACGGTATACACCCGGGCGTTGACGAGCAGGAGATCGGCGGGTGAGGACGACGTTTGCGGCAATCGCGCAGCCGAGACGCCCGCCGCCACGGCGACGGCGAGTAACAACGGGAGGACTCGAAGCATGTCGGCAGGAGTGGAGAGAGGAGTCAGTATACTTGCGCCGCTCATGCGCGCTGTCGACATCATCCGGGCCAAGCGCGACGGTGACGTGCTCACCGCCGACCAGATCGCGTGGATGGTCGCGGGCGCCGCGAACGGAACGGTGCCGTCCTACCAGCTGTCGGCGTGGCTGATGGCCATCTGGATCCGCGGCATGAACGGGGAGGAGACGGCGGCCCTCACCGATGCGATGGTGCGATCGGGCGTGCGCGTGGATCTCTCGCACGTGCCCGGCCTGAAGGTGGACAAGCACAGCACCGGAGGGGTCGGCGACAAGACGTCGCTGGTGCTGGCGCCGCTCGTCGCTGCGTGTGGCGTGCCGGTACCGATGATGTCGGGCCGCGGGCTCGGGCACACGGGTGGCACGCTCGACAAGCTGGAGAGCATCCGGGGGTTCCGTACCCGGCTGACGCTCGAAGAGTTCCGGGCGCAGGTGGCCGACCTTGGCTGCGCACTCATCGGCCAGACCGACGACGTGGCGCCTGCCGATCGGACGCTCTACGCGCTGCGCGACGTCACCGCGACGGTCGAGAGCCTGCCTCTCATCTGCGCGTCCATCCTGAGCAAGAAGATCGCCGAAGGCATCGACGCGCTCGTTCTCGACGTGAAGACGGGCAGCGGCGCGTTCATGGCGCGCGAGGAGGACGCTCGTGCGCTCGCCGACGCGCTCATCGGCCTCGCGCAACGATCGGGGCTGAAGGTCGCCGCCCTGTTGACGCAGATGGACGAGCCCCTCGGCCGCACGATCGGCAACGCGCTCGAAGTGCGCGAGTGCGTGGACGTGCTGCGCGGCGGCGGCCCGGCAGATCTCGTCGAGATATCGCTGGAACTCGCGGCGCTCATGGTGTGGCTGGGGAGGCCGGGGGCGACGCTCGCGGCGGGCCGCGAGGCCGTGCGCAGGGCGTTGAGCGACGGCACGGGGCTGCGCACGTTCCGCGCGATCGTCGAGCGGCAGGGCGGTGACGTGGGGATGATCGACGACACGACCAGACTTCCGCAGGCACCTGTGCGCGAGGCGTTCACGTCGGCCCGTGACGGCTACGTCGCGCGACTCGATGCGGGGCTGCTCGGTCGCGCGGCGGTGCAGCTCGGCGCCGGACGTGCTCGCGCCGAAGACGACGTGGACCCCGCGGTCGGCTTCGAACTGATGGCCGTCTCGGGCGATCGCGTACGCGCCGGCGACCCGATCGTGATCGTGCACGCCAATGCGTCCGACGATGTCGCCGCCGTGCGACCGATACTCGAGCAGGCGATCACGTTCGCGGACGCCCCGCCGCCCGCAAGGCCGCTGATTCTCGACCGCCTCGGCCTCGCCCGCGACGCGTAAGCACCCGAATCCCGAATCCCCAATCCCGAGTCCCGAACCCCGACAATGACCAACCTCCTGTCCACCCTCGACGATGCGGTCGCCGTGCTGCGGCAGCACGCGGGCGACGCACCCGACGTCGCCATCGTGCTCGGCTCGGGCCTCGGCGACTTCGCGTCGACGCTGCAGGACGCGGTCACGCTGCCCTACGACGCCATTCCCGAGTGGCCGACATCTGCCGTCGTGGGGCATGCCGGTACGCTCGTGATCGGCGGTCACGCGTCGGGCGCGCGCGTGGCGGCGCTCTCGGGCCGCGCCCACCTGTACGAGGGGCATCACGTCTCGCGCGCCGTGTTCGGCGTGCGCGCCATGGTCCGCTGGGGCGTGCCACGCATCGTGCTGACCAACGCGGCCGGGGGCATCAACACCGCGTTCACGCAGGGCGCGCTCATGCTCATCGAGGACCACGTGAACCTGCTGGGCGCCAACCCGCTCATCGGCCCGAACGTCGACGTGCTCGGCCCGCGCTTCCCCGACATGACGTACGTCTACGATCGCGAGTTGCGCCGGCTGGCGCTGGAAGCGGCTGCGTCGGTCGGCGTCCCGTTGCAGCGCGGCATCTACCTCGCCACCCTGGGGCCGAGCTACGAGACGCCAGCCGAAATCCGTGCCTTCCGGACGCTCGGCGCCGACGCGGTCGGCATGTCCACGGTGCCCGAGGCGATTGCCGCGCGCCACATGGGCGCGGCCGTGGCAGGCATCTCCTGCATCACCAATCCCGCGGCGGGGGTCGTCGACGAGCCGCTGCGGCACGAGGACGTGATGGAGACGGCGGCGCGTGTGCGCGGCCAGTTCATCGCCCTGCTCGACGCGTTCATCGCGCGCATGGTGCAGGCCTCCCCACGGCCATGAGCACCGGCCAGTTCGGCGATCGCGAACTCGTCGACGCGGCCCGCGCCGTGCGACTCCACGCCTGGGCGCCATTCTCCTCGTTTGCGGTCGGCGCCGCGCTGCGGCACCGGGACGGGCGGATCTTCACCGGCTGCAACGTCGAGAACGCGACCTACGGCCTCACGATCTGCGCCGAACGCGTCGCGATCTTCAAGGCCATCTCGGAGGGGGTGCGGCCCGACGAGTTCACCGCGGTGGCCGTGGTAGCCGATACCGCCGAGCCAACCCCGCCCTGTGGCGCGTGCCGGCAGCTCCTGTGGGAGTTCTGCGGCGACGTGCCGGTGGTGCTCGCGACGCCGACCGACGTGAGCGCCGTGTTCGCCATGCGCGACCTGTTGCCGCACCCCTTCGACGCCCGTTTTCTGGACACCGACCCTCTCAGAATCGATAGGTAGGGACGCCTCTCTGA
>JAEYZV010000179.1 GCA_023427865.1 Acidobacteriota bacterium | reverse complement strand
CGTAGACGCAGCGTCCGCGACCATCCATCCACCGCCATGCGCCGCTCGCGTGGCGGAAGCGGAACTCGGCGACGTAGTCGGACCCGCTCGCCAGCGCCTGCTGCACGGCCTCCTGCACGACATGCCGGTCGTCCGGGTGCACGTACGAGATGAAGCGCTCCTCGTTGCCCCCGAACGAGCCCGGAGGCAGCCCGAAGAGCCCTTCGAGCTCCTCGCTCCACCACACCTCGTTGGTCGTCAGGTTGCGCGACCACGCGCCCATGCGGCCGCCGCGCATCGCGAGCGCCAGCACGTCGCGGCTCTCCCGCAGGGCCGCCTCAGCCCGCGCGTTGGCGACCGCGAACCATGTCTGCTCGGCGACGCGCTCGAGCAGCGCGACCTCGTCCTCGGACCACACGCGGCGCTCTGCCTGGTGCACCGACAGCACGGCGACGAGCCGGCCGTCCCTCATGAGCGGCACGGCAACCAGCGCCCGGGTCGCCACCTGCTCGAAGGCCGCGCGCGTGGCGGGATCGGCGGTGCGCGGGTCGGTAGCGGCGTCAACGATGGCGAGCGAGCGGCCGGCGCGCAGCGGGGCGACGACGGCGTCGCCGAAAACGTCGAGGCGATGTCGTCCGGCGAGGCTGGGCACGCCGTGGGCGTAATCACGCGTGACCACGATGTGCTGCTCCGACGCATCGACCTCCGCGAACATGCAGTGCCCGACGCCGAGGCGCTGGCCCAGCATCTGCACGCACGTCCAGAGCACGTCGTCCGGATCGCGAAGATGGCGCGTTCGCTCGAGCAGCGCGACCAGCAGCGACTGCATCTCCTCGCGTCGCCGTAGCCGATCCGCGCTGCGCCGACGCTCGGTCACGTCGACGAACAGGATCGTGACGCCGTCCTCGGAAGGGTAGAGGCGATGCTCGAGCCATCGATCGACGCCCGACAGGTACGTGTCGAAGGTGACCGGGCAGCCGGTGGCGAGGGCCGAGTGCACGTGCGGCATGGCCTGCTCGAGCATCTCGGCCGGCAGCACCTCCTCAGGCGTCCGGCCGATGACGCCGGCACGCGGGACACCGACGAGCCGCTCGGCAGCCTCGCTCACGTAGACATAGCGGAGGTTCCTGTCGAGGGCGACGAGACCCTCACCGATACTGTCGACGAGGCGATGGAGCATGCAGGCAGCGGCCCTCTGGCTGGCGGCGCTCTAGTGTACCCGCTCCCGTTGCGCTGGCCGGACGACCCGGAGGCGAGACCAGGACCGCCCGGGCGCAGCGTCCTTGGGTGGTGCGGCCGCGGACGGTCACCACCGGCGTCGCGGATGCTCGTGTGCACCCGGCCATGCCGCGGCGGCGCCGGGACGCGCCGGACGCCGCTGACGTACCATGGCGCTCAGCATGGACGCCTTGTATCCGTTGGTCCTCTTCCTTCACGGCCTCACGCGCTGGCTCGTACTCGTCGGCGGGGTGTGGCTGGTGGCGGCCAGCTTTTCGTCACTCGGGCGATCCGGGCCGGTCGGTGCGTCGCCGGTGCTGGTGCCATGGCGCGTCTTCATGGGCGGGCTCCACCTGCAGTTCGTGCTGGGCGTCCTCCTGTTGCTGATCAGCCCGCTCGCGCTCGCCGCGTGGTCCGACATGGGCGCGGCGATGAGGACGCGGCCGCTGCGCTTCTTCACCGTCGAGCACACGACGATGATGGTCGTCGCGCTCGTCGTTGCGCAGATGGGCGCCGTGCGCGCGCGCAAGGCGATCGACGCCCGCGGCGCAGCGCGTACGAGCCTGATCTTCGGCGGCGTGTCGCTGCTGCTGATCCTCGCGGCCATCCCTTGGCCCTTCATGGGCGCGATTGCGCGTCCGTGGCTCAGAGCCTGGTGACCACCGGCCTCGTCGGCCGGGATTGGCGTACGTAATCGACGCCGGCGTATCCAAGTCGTACGTAGCCGCCGGGCCTCGCCCGGCGGGCCCTGCGTCGGGGCAGGCCCTCGCGGCGCCATTGCGATAGACTCGCCGGCACGATGACCCGCAGACTTCTGGCTGGCGCGATCGCCGCGCTGGTCCTGACATGGCTGCCGGTGGCCGCGCGGGCGCAGGACGGCGCGCGCGCCTTCAGGGCCGGTGCCGCGACGACCAACATCACGCCTCCGCTCGGCGGCGCCATCGTCGGCGGATGGGCGCCGTTCCCGGCCACCTACGTCCACGACGAACTCCACGCGCGCTGCCTGGTCCTCGACGATGGCGATGTGCGCATCGCGATCGTGGTGGTCGACAGCCTGGGCGTGCCGCGTCACGTCCTCGACCGCGCCAAGTCGCTGGCCGCATCGCACGCCGGCATTCCGGCCGAGCGCTTCCTGATCAGCGCGACACACACCCATTCGGCCACGACGGCGCTCGGCGATCGCTGGTCGCCGGCCGCTTACGACCAGAACCCGGCCCTCGATGCGTACCAGGAGTTCCTGGCCACGCGGATCGCCGACGGCATCCGTCGCGCCGCGACCGACCTGCGGCCCGCGCAACTGGCCTGGGGCCGGGCGTCCCTGCCGGACGAGGTGTTCAACCGCCGCTGGTTCATGAGACCCGGGCCGCACCTGGCCAATCCGTTCGGCGGCACCGATCGCGTGCAGATGAACCCGCGTGTCGGCAGCCCCGACCTCGTCGAACCCGCGGGGCCGACCGACCCCGAGATCGCATTCCTCGCGTTGCGCACACCCGACGGACAGCCGATCGCCGTCCTCGCCAACTACTCGCTGCACTACGTCGGCGGTGTGCCGCAGGGACATGTGTCGGCCGACTACTTCGGGGTCTTCGCCCGGTCGCTCGCGCGCCTGCTCGGCGAGGATCGTGGCGACTCGCGGTTCGTCGCCATGCTGTCCAACGGCACGAGCGGCGACGTCAACAACGTCGACGTCCGCAACAAGCAGGCGTCGCTGCCGCCCTACGAGCGGATGCACCGTGTGGCGAACCGGGTTGCCGCGGAGGTGTACTCGTCGCTGCAGCACGTGGCGTGGCGCGACGACGTGACGCTCGCCTCCGCGCAGCGCATCGTCACGCTGAAGCGTCGGGCGGTGACCCCGGAGCTCGTCGCCTGGGCGAAGGACGCCCTTGCCCGCCCGGCAGACGCGCCGCGCCACCCGCGCGAGCGCATCTATGCCGAACGCGTGCAGGGGAGTGCCGGAGCGCCGCCGACGCTCGACGTGGTGCTGCAGGCGATGCGGATCGGCGACGTGGGGATCGCGACGTTCCCATTCGAGGTGTTTGCCGAGATCGGGCTCGAGATCAAGGCGAAGAGCCCG
>JAEYZV010000119.1 GCA_023427865.1 Acidobacteriota bacterium | reverse complement strand
GTACTACATCGGCGCTGCGGCGATCCTGAACGCGACCGGGGTCGCGACACCCGCGCCGGCACTCGTGATGAACCCGCGATCGCGGCTGCATCCGGGCGGCACGGAACCCTCGATCTTTCACCACGCCGGCCCTCCCCTGCCGTCCGCGGGACACACCGGTGTCGGCCTGCTGCGGGTCGTCTCGCTCCTGATGGCCGTCGGCACGGCGCTGGTGGTTGTGCGGCTCGTGTCGATGGTCACCGGCGACGCGCTGATCGCGGCAACCGTTGCCGGGGGGCTCGGGCTGATTCCGCAATGGTGCGCCGTCATGGGCGCCGTATCGACCGACCCGCCAGCGACGTTCCTCTCCGCGCTGGCCACGCTCGCGATCGCGCGCGTGGCGCTCGGACGCACGACGACACAATGGCTCCTGCTTACGGGTCTGCTGATCGGCGGGGCGTACGCCGTGAAGGCCACGGCGGTGTTCCTCGTGCCGATGGCGCTGCTCGCATGTGCGATCGGGGCGACCGGCAGCAGGCCGTCGCGGCCGCGCGCATCCGGCCGCGCCGGGGTCAGGACCTTCGCGACGCAGGTGCTGCGGTCCGTGGTGCTCGTCGGGTTCGGCATCCTGCTCGTGGCAGGCTGGATTCACGTGCGCGCCGCGATCGTGTTCGGCGACCCGCAGGCCTTCGCGTTCAAGAAAGCCGTGCTCGAAGCCGGCGGGTTCGTGCCCACTCGCGGGCCGATGCCATGGGATGCGGAGTTCTGGGGCCAGATGCGCACGATGGTGTTCGAGCCGTTCTGGGCGCGGTTCGGTTCGCTCGGCGCGGGGCCGTTTCCCGGCAGCCGCGTGTGGCTCGCGTACGGAGCGGTCTCCCTGCTGCTGCTCGTGCTGGCGGGAGCCGGCGTGCTCGGCACGGCGATCGCCGGCCTTCGGCAGGTACGCGCCGGGAACGCCGGCGGCGAGGCGGCGCGACGGGCGCTGCCGGTGGCACTCTGCCTGGTCGGGATCTGCGTTGGACTGGGAACCTGGATCGGCGTCAACCTCGTGCCGCGCGCGGACATGGTGGTCCACTGGACGCCACGCCACATCCTCCCGCTGACGGCGCCCGCTGCGGTGCTCGTGGCGGCCGGCCTGGCGCACGCGCGCCGCATGTCCTCAGGTGCACGGCGGCTCGTCGCCCTCTCGGTCGCCCTCGCCCTCGTCGTGCTCGTGCTCGCGTGGCTCGGGGTCCTGCGCGCCACGATCCTGACGTTCCACTTCGGGTACTGACGATGCGAATTTCAAAATTGCAGAATTGCAGAATTTCACGACCATCGGCAATGCCGCGAAGGTCGGCCACCGTGATGCAATTCTCCAATTCTCCAATTCTGCAATTCTGAAGTCCGAAATTTCACTGCTCTTCGACCCGTGCTGTTTCGTCTGTGCCGCCGGCGTACTGGGCGAGGCGGTCGCGCGTGAGGGCGAGCGCGCGTTCGCCGGCCGCACGCGGCGCGACTGCCGGCACGAACAGCACCACCAGCACATCCGTCGTGTCGGGCGTCGTCATCGTGCGCGCGGAGTCGGAGGTGGGATTGCCGAACGGGCCGATCGCGTCGACGAGGGCGAGCCGCCCCTCGACGTTGACGCGATTCTTGCGGATGCCGTCGTAGCCTTCACCAGCGGCGCCAAGCCGCAGGGTGACCGGCGGCTGCACCTTGCCGAGGTCGTACAGGCCGAACGAGATCTGCGTCTCGGCCGAGCACCAGTTGATGATGTCCACCAGGCCGTTGACGCGCGGCAGCGGCTCGCCCCTGCGCACGCGGCGCAGGAGCGCCTCGCTCGACGGTCGCGTCTTGGTCGGGTCGATGCCCACGCGCTTGTACATCGTGCGCGTGGCCGCGGTGGCGTCCTCCAGTCCGGTGGCCGCACGCAGCGCCTCGGCGGCCTGCGCGAGCGGCGCATCGAGTCGCGGGTCGTGCGCGTGCACGGTCACGCCTCGCCGGACGATGATGCCGGGCACCACGAGAGGCGCGACCTCCGGCGATACGGTCAGGGTCACGACGCCACCTGCAGCCGTTCGACATCGTCGCGCACGGTGCGCTCGACGATGCCGGCCAGCTCCCGCGCCTGCGACGGCTGCCAGCCCTCGGTGCGCACCGGCGCGTGGACGCGCACCTGGACGTGCCCCGGACACGTCATCAACCGCCCCTTCAGCATCACGTGCCGCGTGCCTTCCACCGCGACCGGCACGATCGGCAGGCCGGCCTCGATGGCCAACAGCACGATGCCCGCGCGGAAGCGCGCCACCCGGCCATCACCGCTGCGCGTGCCTTCAGGGAACACGATCAGCGACACGCGCTCACGCATCAGCTCCTTGATCTGCAGCATCGTGGAGTTCCCCGGGTTGCTCCGGTCCACGAGCACGTGCCCGCTGCGGCGCAGGTGCCAGCCGAGGAACGGGAACCGGCCGAGCGAGGCCTTGGCGAGGATGCGGATCTGGTACGGCAGGTGCCAGAACAGCACCGGGATGTCGTAGATGCTCTGGTGATTGGCGAGGAAGAGGTACGGCGTGTCCTGCTGCAGCTGTTCGAGGCCGCGGACGTCCACGGTGACGCCGGTCGTCTTCAGAATGAGCCACGCCCAGGCGCGCGCGCACCAATGGGCGAGATGTCCCCGTCGATCGACGATGACCGAGAGCAGCGAGAGCGTGCCCAGGACGATCGTATAGAGCGCGATGGCGGGAATCAGGTAGAAGACCGTCCGCCACCAGTGGAACGGTGGTACTGCCATCAGGCTGGCGTCAGGACTGCGACACGGCGCGCGGCCGGCGGAAGGACGCGGTCTGGGTGGTGGGCGCCTGCGCCGGCTGCTCGCCACTCTCGGCGGCGCGGCCCGCGTCGCCCGGCGGCTCGATGTACCGGCCGAAGATCATCTTGCCGGCCGTGGTCTGGAGCACGCTCGTGACGACGACGTCGATGTTCTTGCTGATCATCTTGCGGCCGTTGTCCACGACCACCATCGTGCCGTCGTCCAGGTAGGCGACGCCCTGGTTGTACTCGCGGCCTTCTTTCAGGATGAACACCTTCATGTACTCGCCCGGCAGCACCACGGGCTTGAGCGAGTTGGCGAGCTCGTTGATGTTGAGGACGTGCACGCCGCGGAGTTCGGCCACCTTGTTGAGGTTGAAGTCGTTGGTCACGATCTTCCCCTCGAGGGAGCGCGCCAGCTCGATCAGCTTCAGGTCGACTTCCTTCACGTCCGGGAAGTCGACATCCGAGATGACCACGTCGAGGTTGGTCATCTTCTGGATCTTCTGGAGGATGTCCAGACCGCGGCGTCCGCGATTGCGCTTCATCGCGTCCGAGGAGTCGGCCACGAACTGCAGCTCCTTGAGGACGAATTGCGGGATCACGAGGGTGCCATCGAGGAAGCCGGTCTCACAGATGTCGGCGATGCGGCCGTCGATGATGACGCTCGTGTCCAGGATCTTGTAGTGCTTCTTCGGAGCCGTGGCCCGGAAGAGGCTGATGAGCCTCGACGGTTCGAGCCATTCGCCCTTGCGGGCGCCGATGACGAGTCCGAGGTAGGTGAGCGCGAGCAGCGTCACCGTGTGGAGGAAGGCGACGCGGGAGTCGGCGGTGTTGGCCCAGAACAGCGTGGTGGTGATGGTCTTGGCGAGGCTGAGTCCGACGGTGGCACCGATGAGTGCGCCCAGCATGGCCGACACCGAGGTGTCGCGCAGCTGCGACTCGAAGACGACCACCAGCCCCGCCACGCCCGCTCCGAAGAGGACGTTGACCAGGGCGAGCTCGTGGACGGGCCTCACGAGGGAGGCCGAATACGCGACCGCGGCCACGAACAGCACGCGGGCAAACACGAACCACGTCATGCGACGACCCCGACGAGATGAATGCTCAACGAGCGATGAAATGACGCGCGGGTTCCGGAGGCAGGTGTGACGGCCACGCGACGTCCGCGCCCATCATACGCCCATCAATCCCAACCGATCACCTCGTCCAGTGCCTCGGCCACGGTCCGCACGCCCAACAGCTCGCACCCGGCCCCGGTGTCGTCCGGCGAGACATTGCCGGCCGGCACCACACAGCGGGTGAAGCCCATCTGTGCCGCCTCCCGCACCCGGAGCAGCGCCTGGCCGGTCGCGCGCACCTCCCCGGCGAGGCCGACCTCGCCAAACAGGGCGGTCCCGGGCCGCACGGGGCGGTTCCGCACACTGGACACGACGGCCGCGACGATTCCCAGGTCGGCGGCCCGTTCATCGACCGCGAACCCGCCGGCCACGTTCACGAACACGTCTTCGCCGGCCAGGTTCAGCCCCGCCCGCTTCTCCAGCACCGCCAGCAGCAGGGCGAGCCGCTGCTGGTCGACGCCGTTGGTCATGCGGCGGGCACTCCCGTACACGCTGCTGGACACCAGCGCCTGTACTTCCACGAGTATCGGTCGCGAGCCTTCCATACAGCAGAGCACCGCCGAACCGGGGGCGCCGACCTGCCGTTCGGCCAGGAACAGGGCCGACGGGTTGGGCACCGGCTGCAGCCCGCTGCCGGTCATCTCGAAGACGCCAAGTTCGCTGACCGCGCCGAAGCGGTTCTTGACCGCGCGGATGACCCGGTGGGTGTGGTGCCGTTCGCCCTCGAAATACAGCACGGTGTCGACCACGTGTTCGAGCACCTTGGGTCCGGCGAGCGCCCCGTCCTTCGTTACGTGACCGACGAGGACGGTCGGCAGGTTCCTCCCTTTCGCTGCAAACAGCAGCTGCGTCGCCGACTCACGGATTTGCCCGACCGTGCCGGGCGCGGACGTCAACTTCAGCGAGAAGACCGTCTGGATGGAGTCGACGATGAGCAGGGCGGGCTTCAGGCGCTCCACCTCCTCGAGGATGCGCTCGGTGCAGGTCTCGGCCAGCAGGTACAGCGGGGCGCGGCCGACACCGAGGCGCTCGCCACGCGCCTTGACCTGGTGCTCGGACTCCTCGCCGGAGCAGTAGAGCACCAGCCCGCTCGCCTGCGCGAACTGCGCCGCCGCCTGGAGGAGCAACGTGCTCTTGCCGATGCCGGGCTCGCCGCCGAGGAGCACCAGGCTGCCAGGCACCAGTCCGCCGCCCAGCACGCGGTCGAACTCGCCGATGCCCGTGGAGATGCGCTCGGCCTGCACCATGTCCACGTCGGCATAGAGCCGCGCCTGTCCGCCGGAGGCCGACAGGGTCTGCCGCCCGCCGCCCGCCGGCACCGGCGGCGCGGCCGACTCCTCGGCGAACGTGTTCCACGCGCCGCAATCGGGACAGCGGCCGAGCCACTTGGGCGACTGGGCACCGCAAGCGGTGCAGGCGAAGACGGTGCGTGGGGCGCGCATGGAAGTTCAGAATTTCAGGATTGCAGGATTGCAGGATTGCAGGATGCAGGATCTCAGAATTCCGGGCCGAC
>JAEYZV010000097.1 GCA_023427865.1 Acidobacteriota bacterium | reverse complement strand
CTCCTGGACTTGTACGACCTGTCGCTGCGAGGACGCGCCGACTCGCCAGCCCTCGAAATCGTTCACGCGGGTGACCGTCGCACGCTCACGTTCGGCGACCTCGAGGCCCGTTCCAACAGGCTGGCACACTTGCTGGCGGCGCGTGGCGTCGGGGCGGGCGACCGCATTGCGTTCTGTCTGCCGAACCGGCTCGCCGTGGTCGATCTCTGGCTCGCCATCGTCAAGCTCGCGGCCATCGTCGTGCCCGTGAACGTGTTGTATCGCGATCGCGAGATCGCGCACATCATCGGCGACGCCGATCCGAAGGCCGTCATCACCACCGGCGATCGTGCGAGTGACTTCGAGAACCACCTGCCGGTCTGGGACGTCGACGAGCTGGACCGCGAGGCCGCCTCGGCCAGCGACGTCCGCACGACGCGACGGGCCGGCGCCTCGTCGCCGGTCGCCCTCGTGTACACCTCCGGCACGACGGGTGTTGCCAAGGGCGCCGTGCTGACGCATGGCAACTTCGCCGCAAACGCACTGGCGCTCGTGACTGCGTGGCAGATCACGCCTGCGGATCGCTACCTTGCCGGCTTGCCGCTGTTCCACGTTCACGGACTCGGCAACGGCGTTCAGTGCTGGCTGGCCAGCGGCTGTCACATGCGCCTGCTCGAACGGTTCGAGCACGACAAGGCTGCTGCCATCTTCGAGGCGTATCGCCCGACGCTGTTCTTCGGCGTGCCGACGATGTACGTGCGGCTGCTCGACGTCGCGCAGGAACAGGCCCGGGCCATCGGCGCGTCGATGCGACTGTTCGTCTCCGGGTCGGCGCCGCTGCCCGCGCACGTCCTCGAGGCGTTCGCCGAGCGGTTCGGGCACGTGATCCTCGAGCGCTACGGCATGTCCGAGACGCTGATGAACGTCAGCAATCCGCTCGTCGGCGAGCGCCGCGCGGGAACGGTGGGCCTGCCCCTGCCGATGACGAGCGTGCGCATCGTCGATGAGGAGGGGAGCGCGGTCGAGGACGGTGAGACGGGTGAGGTGTGGGTGCGCGGGCCGAACGTGTGCGCCGGCTACTGGAATCGCCCCGACGCCACTGCCGCCGCCTTCGTGGACGGATGGTTCCGTACCGGCGATCTCGGGACGCGGTCCGACGACGGGTACATCACGCTGCAGGGGCGCCGGAGCGACCTGATCATCTCCGGCGGCTTCAACATCTACCCGCGCGAGATCGAGGACGTGCTGACGACGCTGCGCGGAGTCCAGGAGGCAGCCGTCGTCGGCATGCCCGATGCCGTCCGCGGGGAGGTTCCGGTCGCGTACCTCGTCGCCGATGCGGATGTCGACATGGCTGGCGTCCGGGACGCACTCCGTGCCCAGATCGCGTCCTTCAAGATCCCGCGCGGCTTCGTGCGCGTCGACGCGTTGCCGCGCACGGCCCTGGGCAAGGTCCAGAAGCACCTGCTGCCCGACTGGTCCGAATGAGAGGGAACCGTCGGGCAAGGCCCGACGGCTACGGACGGAGATGGCGAACAGTCGCGGAGGAACCCCCAGGCGGTCCGTAGCCGCCGGGCCCCGCCCGGCGGTCAGATCGTGACCGTCTTCTCGACGACGAAGATGTTGTTCTCGGTTTCCTGCACGAGGACCTCGACCGAATAGGCGATCCCGTGACCCGGGAACTTGTCGCGGATGTGCGCCACGACGTTGTCCCAGATGTAGAGGGCAACGTTCTCGACGCTCGGGCCCTTGCCCTTCAGCACGACGACGCCCTCCGGCTCGAACAGGTCGGGATTCTGGAACGTCTCGTCCTGCTCGGTGACGAGCATCTTGTGGTCGAGGAAGCGCATGACCTTCTTCAGGTCGCCGAAATCGAGCGCCATGTCGAGCTCGTCACGCGGGAAGGTCTCGCACGAGACGGTGACCGTGCCGCGCCACGTGTGTCCATGCACCCACTTGCACTTGCCTGGGTAGCCCAGTTGCCGATGGCCGGTGTGGAAATGCGAGTGGACGATGATCTTTTCCATGAGGGTATGACGCAGATGTCGTTCCGGTAGGGCCGGTTGTCCCAACCGGGCCAGAACCGGCTGTCCCAGCCTGGCCTTCTCCGGCAGGGGCGGCTGTCCCAGCCTGGCCCACGCTCCATTCTACTGGCCCGTCACCCACTGCGCTTCGCGCACGGCAATCGTGCGTCGATCGCCCGGCCGCGCGTTCACCGTGTCCATCACGAGCAGCAACGCGTGCACGCGATCGATCGGCACCGGGCCCGTCGCCGGCGGGATGGGCCTGAACTCGGCAAGGCGCAACGTCGCGACCTGGCCGTCGCTGTCGACGTAGGACGAGTGGCGCCATCGCAGCCCCTCGCCGGGCCGCGGTTCCCGCCATTGGATCGACAGCCGCATCGGCGCGTCCGCGTGGAGCACGAGGCGGATGCCCGTCGCCGCGTCCGGCCGCGGCCCGAGGTCGGCGACGAGCGCCGCGAACTGGCTGACACGATCGCCTGGAGCCAGCGACAGCGTCGCGCTCGCGAGCGTACCTCCAGGCTCGGGGTGAAGCGTCGCCGCCGACCGCGGGTCGTGCTCGACGTGCC
>JAEYZV010000077.1 GCA_023427865.1 Acidobacteriota bacterium | reverse complement strand
CTCGGCCCTGCCGTACGTAGCCGCGGGGCCTTGCCGGGCGGCCGGCGCGCGGTCACTTGCGGGTCTGCTTCACCGTCACGCTCTTGCCAGCCACCGTGATGGTCGTGCTCCGTGTTCGGCCGCTGTGGGACGGCACCACCACCGTCACCGAGCCGCTGCC
This sequence comes from Acidobacteriota bacterium, assembly GCA_023427865.1. Lineage (GTDB taxonomy): Bacteria > Acidobacteriota > Vicinamibacteria > Vicinamibacterales > Vicinamibacteraceae > Luteitalea. Next base: position 8,877 of record JAEYZV010000077.1, on the reverse strand, counting down.
GCTGCCGCCCGTGTTGCTCAACGACACCCAGTTCGAGGATTCCGACGCCGTCCATCCGCAGCCGCTCGACGCGGTCACCGACACGGGCTTGGAGCCGCCGCTGGCCGCGAACGTCAGCGAGGTCGTCGAGACCGAATAGGTGCACGACGGCGTCGTCGCGCCGCTCGACGTGCCGCGGAATGCGGCGATCGTTGCCGCGTTCGTGTTGAGTGCTCGCGCATTGTTCTGCGAGGACGTACCCGTCACGCGCGTGTTGTAGGTCACGGCGGGGTTGGACAGGTACGGAATCCGCGTGGACGATCCGTACGACAGCACGGTGCGGAAGTAGCCGGACGGATCCTGGTAGCCATACGCGTACGGCTGCGAGGGCGTCGTGCTCGCGTTCGATGGGTTGTGCTGCAGCCCCTCGTTGTGACCCACTTCGTGCGCGTACGACAGGTTGCCGATCGCGCACTTCCGGTCCACGACGTTGAACGCGTAAGGGGCGAACGACGTGGAGAGCGACGTCATCAGGCCGCCGACGCCGCATGCGCCGTTGGCCATGTATCCTTCCCCGATCAGCGAGACGACGTCTGCCGCGTACTGGTTGCGCACCGTGTGGACCTGATCGATCTTGCCGTCGCTGGTACCCCGCAGGTTCCCGAGATCCGTGCTGATGCTCGATGGCGATTCCGTGTAGGTGACAGGTGCCTTGTAGACGAGTGTCAGCCGTGCGTTGACGCCGCTGTTGGCGTACACGAGGTTGGCGATGGCCACGGCATTGAGCGCGAGGCTGTCCATCGCGCTGCGTCCGCCGGCAGCGGTCTCGGCTTTCGGCGTCCACACGATCATCACGGTGATCTCCACCGCCGTCGTCGATGTGGTCGTCGTCGAGGTCGAGCTCGTCGCGACGAGACCGGTCGCGTCGCCGATCGCGTTGTCGGCGGCGGCAGCGGGCGGCACGAGATCCTCGGCGTCCGGATCGTCGGTGGGAAAGGCGCCGGTATCGAGTTCGAGGACGCTGTACTCGCCGTCGGCGTCGATCGTGATCTCGAACGTGCGGTGGTCGGCGAACACGGTACCCGTGAGCACACCGTTGGCGACCGTGAGCACCGCCTGGCTGCCCTGCTCGTCGTCGCCGACCCAGACCAGGGCGTCGGCGGACGGGCGCTCGAGCGTCCTGCGCGTCAGCGTCGGCTGCACGTCCTCGAACAGCTCCAGTCGGAGGCTCGACGACTGCAGCGCCGGCAGATGGACGCGTGCCTTGCGGACGCGACGCGCAGGCACCGCACGGGGACTCGCCACCGCGCCAGCTCTGGCGGGGAGCAGGAGGTCGCTCGGCTGTGCAATCGCAGGTGAGGGGACGGCGACCGCGAGCGCGGCCAGCAACAGGGGCGCAAAGTATCGGAGCATGGCTGGGGAGGGCGTCCGCAAGGGCGTCCGCACTCCCCATCTCGTGCAGGGTAGGTTCCAGCTGGTCCGAGGCTGTATCTACAACAACTTACCGCGATACGGCTGCCGGGCGACCAGCGGTATGTTCGAAATGACGACGCATAACTTACATGATTAGCGGTTGCGCGAAGCCCTTCAATCGCCTGCACGCACGATTTTGTAGCTGGGTCACTTCTTACCCTTGCCGCCGCCGGTGTCGCCGCTGCCCTTGCCGCCACCCTTGACCTTCACGCCCCCCTGGCTGACGGCCACGGTCTTGCCGGCGACGGTGATGGACGTGGAACGGGCGGCGGTGGTATTGGCGACTGCCGTCACGGTCACGGCGCCGCTTCCGGTGCCCGTGGCCGTGCCGAGGCTCACCCAGCTCGACCCCGTGTCGTTGGTGGCCGACCAGCTGCACCCCGCGGGTGCCGTCACCGACACGGTCTTCGAACCGCCCGACGCCGCAAACGACAGCGAGGTAGTCGAGACCGAATACGTGCACGTGGGTGTGGTCGGCGGCGGGGGTTCCGTCGTGCCTCCTGATGCGCTGCGGAAGGCCGCGATCGTTCCGGCATTCGCGTTCAGCGTGCGGGCATTGTCCTGGCCGTCCGTACCCGTCGGTCGCAGGTTGTAGAGCACGTCCGGGTTGGACAGGTACGGGATGCGCTTGGCGCTGCCGTACGACAGGACGGTCCGGAAATACCCCGACGGGTCCTGGTACCCATAGGCATACGGCGACGAGGGCGTGCTGCCCGCGTTGGCGGGGTCATGGTGGAGCCCCTGGTTGTGGCCCACCTCGTGTGCGTAGCTCAGGTTGCCGACCGCGCAGGTGCGATCGACGACGTTGAACGCATATCCGGCGAAGGAGGTCGAGACCGTCGACATCAGGCTGCCGATGCCGCAGGCACCACCGGACACATACCCGTCGCCAATCAGCGACACGACGTCCGCGCCGTACTGGGTCCGCAGCGAGTGCACGTGATCGAGTCTGCCGTCGGTCGTCCCGCGAAGCGCCCCGAGATCGCCGCTGATGTTCGACGGCGTCTCGACGAAATCGACCCGGACAGCGTGGACCAGTCTCAGTTCGGCATTCACCTGGCTGTTGACGTAGGCGAGGTTTGCGTTCGCGACGGCGTTCATCGCAAGGCTCTCCATCGCCGCGGCACCGCCGGCCGCATTCTCGGCCCGCGGCGTCCACACGATCATCACGTCGATCTGCACCGGGGCACCGTCGGCGGTGGCAGCCTCCTGCGACGGCGTTGCCGACACCTCGTCGGCGGCGAGTGGGCCGTCGGGCGCGTCGAGCACGTCGAAGGACATGTCCTCGAACGGCGGGTCATCGGTCGGGAACGCACCCGGTTCGAGCTCGGCGACCGCGTATTGCCCGTCCGGCTCGAGGGTGATCTCGAACGTGCGGTGATCGGCGAACACCGTGCCGGTCAGGACGCCCCTGGCGACCGTGAACACGGCCTGCGCGCCGAATTCGTCTTCCCCCTGCCAGACGAGCTTGCCGGCCGATGGGCGCTGGACCTTCGTCCGCGTCAGCGTGGGCTGGAGATCGTCGAACAGGTGCAGCCGCATGGTCGGGCTCTCGAGGGCTGGAAGGTTCACGCGGGCTTTCCGTGACCGTCTCGCCGGGACGTCACGCCGACTCGCGGCCTGCGAGGCCTGAGCGGGCAGCAGCAGATCGGATGGCGGTTGCGCGAGCGCAACGGAGGGTGGAACGGCGACCGTCGATGCCGCCAGCAACAGGATTGGAAGGAGTCGTTCGAGCATGGTGGTGACGTGCGTGCTGGAGGAGCGACACGCTGCCGGAGTCCGTGCAGCCCACGGTCCACTTCTGCAGGCCTTGTTTTCGGTGAATTACGAGCGATCGGGCTCGCGGCAGGCCTGACCATCCTGCGAAAATCGGTGGGGCGCTTACAGTTCTGCGGGGCAGGTGATACCGTGGCGCCTCTGGCGGTGACCCTGGCACGCCAGTCGTTGGCAGGCCGGAGCGACCGATCGATGCGGCAGCCCATCGCTCGAACCGGGTCCACAGAGGGAGTGGTCAGCAGTGTCCGTGCGTTGCTGGTTGATGAAGTGCGAGCCCGACGCGTACACGATCGACGATCTCGCGCGCGATGGCACGACGAGTTGGGAGGGTGTGCGCAACTACCAGGCGCGCAATTTCATGCGCGACCAGATGCAGGTCGGCGACCCGGTGCTGTTCTATGCCTCGAATGCGAGCCCGTCGGGCGTGACGGGACTTGCGAAGATCGTGCGCGGGGGCTACCCGGACCACACCGCGTGGACGCCCGGGCACCACTACTTCGACGCGTCGAGCTCGGCTGACGCGCCTGTCTGGTACATGGTCGACATCGGTTTCGTCGAGCGCTTCCCGGAGGTCGTGGCGCTCGAGACCCTGAAGCGGACGCCCGGCCTCGAGGACATGATGGTGACCAAGAAGGGAAGCCGCCTCTCGGTGCAACCCGTCACGCCAGAGGAGTACGCCATCGTCGTCGGACTCGGACGCGGCCGGCGTTCGTAGGAAACGCCGACGCAGGTCCTCGATCGCCATGAGTGTCGCCGACGTCCTTCGCCATGAGATGCAGGCCGGACTGCCACGCCTGAGCGGTGGCCGTATCGTCCTGCAGGTGCCCCTCCGGCAGCCCGTGATCGACCACGTGCTCGGCCTGCTGCCCGGCGTGCCGCGGGACGTGGCCATTGCGATCGGCGACGAACGGCGCTTGCAGGTGCGCTATGGCGTCTTTCACGCCAATGCGCGCCTGCAGCCGGAAGCCGCACGCGGTCCGGCGCCGGTCGTCGTCCTCGAGCTCGCGTCCCAGCTGATTGCGTGGGGGCTGCGCAGCGTGCCGCTTCCGCCGTTCGTGCGCGTCGCCGGTCGTGACATCGAGATCCATCTGGCCGACGTGCCTGCGCTGCGCGAGTTCGCGCCGCTCTGGCGTCACGTGCAACAACTGGCGTTCGGTTCGACGCCCGGACAGCTCGACGTGCGCGTCGTGCTCGACATCGCCTAGGAAGGAACACTCATGGCAGACGGCGGACGGTTGCAGGCGTGGGTGCGACAGCAGGTCGAAGCGGGCCTGCCGGCATTGGCGGGGGCGCGGGTCAGCGGCTCGGTACCGGTGCAGGTGTCGCTGCTGAACGAACTGATTGCCCAGGCGCTTGCCGACGCCGCTGAAGGTGGGCGGACGTCCGGCGGCGGGTCCCCGTCGATCGACGTCGCGACCGTGGCCCGTATGGTGCGTCAGGTCCGCGTCGATGCGGGTCCCGGGGTGATCACGCTGGATTTCGAACTCGCTGCAGGCGGTTGACGACCGCGAGCAGCGCGTCGCGCGTGATCGGCTTGGGCAGGTGGAGCTGGAAGCCTGCCTCGAGCGCGCGGCGCCGGTCTTCGGCTCGAGCCAGCGCGGTCACCGCGGCGGCCGGTGTCGCGGCGATCCGGGCGTCGGCATCCCGCCGCACGGCACGGATGAAGTCGTAGCCGTCGACGTCGGGCATGCCGATGTCGGCCACGATCACGTCCGGGCGCTCACGCGAAAGGATTTCGAGACCCTCGCCGGCGGACGCGGCCGTCAGCACGCGCGCGGCGGCCCCCTCCAGGATGAGTGCCGCCACCTCGCGCGCATCCGGATCGTCGTCCACGACGAGCACGGTTGGCGGCGTCCCATCGCTTCGTCCGCCCGTCACCGCGTGCGTGCCGCCAGGCAGCCTGGCGAGTACGGCATCGATCTTCAGCGTGGGTATCTCCACGACGAACGTGGCCCCGAGGCCGAGCCCCCGACTCTCGGCCGTGACCGTGCCGCCGTGCAACTGCACGAGCTGGCGGACGAGGGCGAGCCCGATGCCGAGGCCGCTATGCCGCCGCGTCGTCGACCCGTCGGCCTGACGGAACCGGTCGAACACGTGTGGCAGGAAGTCCGGGGCAATACCCTGCCCCGTGTCGCTCACGCGCACCCGGCACATGCCCCCCGCGTTCTCGACCTGCACGAGGATGCTGCCCCCGGCCGGCGTGAACTTGACCGCGTTCATCAGCAGGTTCCAGAACACCTGCTGCAGACGGTCCGCGTCGCCCGACACGGTGAGCCCTGACGGGAAGCCGATCTGCTGGACCTGCAGCCCCTTTGCCGTCGCGGCCGGTGTCAGGGCGAGGACCGCATCACGGAGGACTGCGCAGAGATCCACGGGCGCGGTCTCGAGCCGCAAGTGTCCGGCGCTCAGGCGGCTCAGGTCGAGCAGGTCGTCGATCAGCTGCGTTTGCAGCCGCGCATTGCGTGCGATGGTCGCCAGGCCGGACTGCAGCGCGTCGGCGGTGCGCGGTCCCGACTGGAGGATCTGCGCCCACCCGAGAATGGCGTTGAGCGGCGTCCGGAGTTCGTGCGACACGGTGCCGAGGAACTCGTCGCGCAGCAGCGTCGCGCGCTCCGCCTCGGTGCGGGCGGCGCGTTCCCGCTCCAGCAGTCGCTCGCGTTCGCGCTCAGCGACATTCCGCTCGGTGACGTCCACCGACACGCCCACGATGCGCGCCAGCTGGCCGTTGGCGTCGAATTCGGCCATCGCGCTGTCCTCGAGACACCGGACGCGTCCGTCGGAGCCGACGAAGCGGTACGTCAGGCGGCCGCTGGGCGCTGCCGGGGTCAGCCTTCGCAGCGCTGCGGCGAAGCGCGGGCGATCGTCGGGGTGGACGTGCTGGAGGTACTCCTCCGGCAATGCACGCTGGGCCGTCTCGGGAGGAAGCCCCAGGATCTCGGCGCATTCGGGTGTGCGTGGGACGACGCCGGTGCGTGCGTCGTAGTCGAACCCGAAGGAGCGGGCCGCCGCCAGGGCGAGTTGCAGGCGCCGCTCACGGTCGGCAATCGCCTCCTTGCCGCGCCGTTCGTCGGCCACGACGGCGAGCACGAGTGCCGTGAAGGACGCGACCGCGACGAACTGCTGAAGCAACATGCCGCGCACGTACGGGTCCGCTGTGTGGCCGAGGACGCCGGCGCCCATCGACGTACCCGCGACGCCGAGCAGCGTGGCCGGCAGCAACGCCAGCGTGGCGCCGCGCACCCCGAAGGCCAGCGCACCCCACAGCAACGGCGGGAAGACCAGCCATGTGCGCCCCGCCGTCGCCGCAGAACCGAAGAAGACGACGACGCTGACGACGGTCGTCGCGGCGACGCACAAGGTGAGGTGCGTCCAGTAACCTGCACTGCGTGGCAGCGGTTCTCCTGTGCCCCACGCGAGTACGATCGGCGCGAAAACCAGCGCGCCGCCGAGGCTCCCCATGAACCAGTTGGCCCACAGCTGCGAAAGCGGCGTGCTGCTGCCCGCCAGGAGGAGCGTCGCGCCTCCCACGGTCGCGCCGAGTGCCGCGGCAACTGCTCCGGCAAGTGCGACGAGGAGCACGTCGCGCAGCGCCGTCAGGCCGGGGGCGTCATCGCTCCATCGATGCACGACCCACGCGCCACCCGCCGCGGCCAGGGCGTTGGCGGCCGATACCGCGATCATCACGGGGAGCGTCAGGGTGGTCCCGGCGAACAGGAAGGCGAGGAGGCGTCCGAGGGCGACGGCCGGCCAATAGCGCGGGCCGACCAGGATGAGCGCGGCGAGCGCGCCGCCGGCGCCCGGGTAGAGCCATGACGAGGATCGCCCGCCACTGGTCCAGAACGTGCTGAGGTGAGCGCTGGCGTAGAACACCAGCGCCATCAGCGCCGTCAGGGCGACACCGCGAACCACCGCGCGCCAGCGCACGGACATCAGGGCGGTCATGGAGATGGAAGCAACCCGGCCGTGCCGGGCGCCGCCATCCTATCAGGACCGGCAGGGTCGTCTGCAACCGCTCCCTACGCGAACGTCGCGGCGTACTCCGTGTAGGTGCCCTTCCAGTCCTCGACGCCCTCGCGCGTGCAGTGCCAGACGCGCGTGCCGACTTCCTCGATCAGGTCCTCGTCGTGGGTGACGAGGAACACCGTGCCCTCGTAGCGCTGCAGTGCGACGTTGAGCGCGTTGATGGACTCCAGATCCAGGTGGTTCGTGGGCTCGTCGAGCACCAGGACATTCGGCTTCTGCAGCATCAGCCGGCAGAAGAGCAGCCGTGCCGTTTCGCCGCCCGAGAGCGCGGCGGTCGGCTTGTGACCCTCCTCACCCGAGAAGAGCATCTGCCCGAGCAGGCCGTGGATGTCCTGCCGGTGGGCGTCCGGTGCGAACGAGTGCAGCCACTCGACGGCCGTCGTGCCGTGCGGAATGGCGCCCGAGTGATCCTGCCCGAAGTACCCGATGGAGACTTCGTGCCCCCACCGCACCTGCCCGTCGTCGATGGCCGAGGGATCGGGATCCACACCCGGCGCATCGGCGAGCAGCGCCTTGAGCAGCGTGGTCTTGCCGACGCCGTTGCGGCCGACGATGACGATCTTCTCGCCGCGATTGACCACGGCGGCGAAGTCACGCACGACGTCGGTGGTCTCGTAGGCCTTCGACACGCCCTTGCACTCGAGGGCGAGCTTGCCGGACGGCCGCTCGATCGCGAACTTGATGAACGGCCGCTGGATATTCGATCGCGCCAGTTCGGTCGTCTGCAGCCGCTCGACCTCCTTCTTGCGCGAGGTCACCTGGCTCGAGCGCGTGCCGGCCGAGAAGCGCGCGATGAACTCGTTGAGCTGCGCGATCTTCTTCTCGCGCTGGGCGTTGTCGGCCTCGATGCGCGAGCGGATCTGCGTCTTGGCCACGACCATGTCGTCGTACCCGCCCGTGTACGTGATGATCGTCTCGTAGTCGATGTCGGCCGTGTGCGTGCAGACCGCGTTCAGGAAATGGCGGTCGTGCGAGATGACGATGAGCGTGCCGTCGTAGCGGACGAGGAAGTCCTTCAACCAGTGGATGGAGTCGAGGTCCAGGTGGTTGGTGGGCTCGTCGAGCAGCAGCGCCTGCGGGCTTCCGAACAGCGCCTGCGCGAGCAGCACACGCACCTTCTGGCCGCCCTGCAGCTCCTTCATCCGGCGGTCGTGAAGCTCGTCCGGGATGTCGAGGCCCGCAAGCAGGATGGCCGCGTCGCTCTCGGCGCTGTAGCCATCCTCTTCTCCGACGACGCCTTCGAGTTCGCCGAGGCGCATGCCGTCCTCGTCGGTCATGTCGGCCTTCTCGTACAAACGGTCCCGCTCCTCGAGGGCCGCCCACAGGCGCGCGTTGCCCATGACGACGGTGTCCACCACACGGTGGTCGTCGAACGCGAACTGATCCTGCCGCAGGATGCCGAGCTTGTCGGGACGCGTCACGGTGCCCTTCTGGGGCTGCAGTTCGCCCGTGAGCAGCTTCATGAACGTCGACTTGCCGGCCCCGTTCGGGCCAGTCAGGCCGTAGCGCCGGCCCGCCGAGAAGGTCGTGGTGACGTCGTCGAAGAGCACCTTCGAGCCGTACCGCATGGAGACACCGTGGACTGCAATCATGGGAATGGCTGCCGGGCCGGACGGGGCGCACCCC
>JAEYZV010000072.1 GCA_023427865.1 Acidobacteriota bacterium | reverse complement strand
CCCGCCGGCCCCGCCCCGGGGGCGCGACGCTCGCGGCGCGTCGGGCAAGGCCCGACGCCTACGTACCCGACGCTCCGAAATTCTGAAATTCCTGCAATTCTGCAATTCTCCTAGTGCCTGAAATGCCTCCGGCCCGTGAACACCATGGCGATGCCGTGTTCGTCGGCCGCGGCGATCACTTCCTGATCGCGCAGCGAGCCACCCGGTTGCACGACGGCCGTGGCCCCGGCCGCTGCCACGGCATCGAGCCCGTCACGGAACGGGAAGAACGCATCGGAGGCGACCACCGACCCCTTCAGGTTGCCCTCGCCCGCCTTCATCATCGCGACCTTCACCGAGTCCACTCGACTCATCTGCCCTGCGCCCACCCCGAGGGTGCGATCGGCTGACGCGAACAGGATGGTGTTGGACTTCACGTGCGCGCACACGCGCCATGCGAAACGCAGCGCTTGCCATTCCTCGGGCGTCGGCTGTCGCCTGGTGACCACCTTCAGGCCACTGCCCGCATCCCACGGCTCGCGAGCCTCGATGACGCGGTCGCGCTGCTGCACGAGCGTCGCCCCGAGGATCGACCGCCACTCGAGCGCATCGGTCTGCGCGAGTGCGCTGAAGTCCGCGGTGACGACGCGCAGGTTCGCCTTCTTCGCGAGCACGGCGCGCGCGGCCTCGTCCACGTCGGGAGCCACCACCGCCTCGATGAAGGTCGAAACGATCGCCTCGGCGGTCGCGACGTCGAGCGTCCGGTTCAGACCGATGATGCCGCCGAACGCCGACAGCGGGTCGGCCTCGCGGGCACGCACGTAGGCGTCGGCCGCATCCGATCCCGTGGCCACGCCGCACGGGTTCGTGTGCTTGATCACGCTTGCCGCCGGCTCGCTGAACTCGAGGACGATGCGGGCGGCGGCGTCGAGGTCGAGCAGGTTCGTGAAACTGAGCTCCTTGCCCTGGTGGATGGTGACGTTGCCGAACCCGGTGGGTCCGTCGGCATACCACGCGGCGGGCTGGTGCGGGTTCTCGCCGTAGCGCAGGGTGCGGATGCGGGTGAGCGGGCGCGACACCTGCTCGGCAAACGGCTCCCGCTCGCCTGCCGGCGTACGCCTGCCGCCCTCTTCGTCCATCGTGACGTGGGCCAGTTCGCTGGCAATCATCTGGTCATAGGCCCCCGTGTGCGCGAACGCCTTGCGCGCGAGCTCGAACCGCAGCGCCTGCGGCACCGGCGCACCGCTCGAGAGCGCCGCCAGGACACGCGGGTAGTCAGCCGGGTCGACGAGCACGAGCACGTCGCGGAAGTTCTTGGCCGCCGCCCGGACCATGCCGGGGCCGCCGATGTCGACCTGCTCGATGAGCCCGGCGACGTCCACGCTCGCGTCGGCAGCCGCTTTCGCAAACTGGTACAAGTTCACGACGACGACATCGATGAGCGGGATGCCGTGCTCGGCGAGCGAGGCCATGTGTTCCGGCTTGTCGCGGCGCGCTAGGATGCCTCCGTGGACACGGGGATGCAGCGTCTTGACGCGGCCGTCGAGCATCTCCGGGAACCCGGTGACGTCAGCGACCTGGGTCACGGTAAGGCCCTCGGCCTGCAGCGCCTTCGCCGTGCCGCCTGTCGAGAGCAGTTGGTAGCCGAGGTCCGCCAGGCCGCGCGCGAAGGGCGCCAGGCCGGTCTTGTCGGACACGCTTATGAGGGCATGGGATGGCATATGGCGAGAAAGCAGGAGTTTACGCGGCTTGACACTGCTGAGCAGGCATCGCTATTCTTTCGGGCGCCGGAAAACCAAACAGCGAAAGTGGCAGCCTTTCCGGTGTAACCGTACGCCTTGGCCCTTGGCGGCCGACAGCGTACCTTCTGCCGGTCGGCGTACCGGCGGCCAAGCAAGGCAGGTCAGCACCATGGAACGCATCACCGGTAAGGTCAAGTGGTTCAACAACGCCAAGGGCTACGGGTTCATCGAGCGCGAATCGGGCAGTGACGTGTTCGTGCATTTCTCCGCCATCCAGGGTGCCGGGTTCCGGACGCTGGAGGAGGGGCAGCCTGTCGAATTCGAGATCGTCGATGGTCCGAAGGGACCGCAGGCCGGCAACGTCACGAAAGTCAGCTAGCGACGCCGAACCCGTGGGCGTCGGCGTGGCGCCCACGGTGCTCCCGCACCCTCCCGTCACACGCGTCCGTCTCCTTACCAATCCGCGAGCTTACACGTCCTGGCGGCCGCCGTCGTGCCGCACCGCTCGCGCGGCGAGCGACACCTTCCCCTCGCGCCGCGTCACGCGGAAGCACACCTGGTCGCCGGGGTGCTTTGCCTGCAGGCTGCGCACCTGGTCCTTCACCAGCGTGGCGAATTTGTGGAACGGCACCGTCTCGTGCCCTTCGCTCCGACGCGCCTCCATCAACGCCTCGTAGAGATCGCGCAGCTTGTCCAGCTCGTGAACCGGGTCGCTGAACGACGCCGCGTGCACGACCTCCTCCTGTTCCGGCGGGGGGACGACGTCGGGGACGGGCCTGGCGAACGGCCCCGGCCGGCCCTCTTCGCGAGCGCGTACCCCGCGCTCCCAGAGATCGGAGAACGTCGCGTATCGTGCCTGCAGCGTCGAGAACCGGAAACGCAGGACCGGCCCTTCGAAGGTCGTGCGGTCGAATCGCTTGAACGCGCGATCGAGCGCGGCGCGGCTCTCCACCGGCGCGCGAGCCACGCGGCCGGAGAAGTACATGGTGTACTCGGTCTCGACCTTCCTGAGTTGCGCCTCGAGGGCCAGCAACTCGCGTTCGGCGGCACTGGGCTTGGGCACGGGTCTGAATCCTCGCCGGCACGTCCTCGCGCTGGATCAGCGCGGCAGCAGGAACCACGTCAGCGGAAGCCAGAGCTCGCGCGCGAACGGCACGGGCCGGTCGTCCACGAGCACCTCGCAGCCGGGTTGCCGGCCGACGATCGCGAACAGGTCGCGCAACGCGGCGGCATCACCCGCATGGAACCGGGCGCGGATCCTGAGCCGCTCGCCGCTGCCGACCTCACGGTATTCCGCCGACGCGCGGGCGAGTGCGACCGCCCGCTGGTAGTCCTCGCCATCGAACTTCGGGAAGACGAGCGTGAACGAAAACGGGATGTCGGCGGGGCCGTACAGCGCCGCGCGCAGGTCGGGGTCCAGCGCCGCGAGCTCCTCCGGCGTGGGCTCCTCGGTGAGCTCGACGTACGGCCAGAATCGTTCGTGCGGCTGGTAGTCGGGAAGCGCCCGCGCATCACCGGTGGGCGCGGACGTCTTTGCGGGTGTGTCGCTCATCGCCTCGAGGGCCCTGCGCCGGGCGCGTGGTGCGCGCAGGCGGGTGGGCAGCGCAGGGCCGGCTGTCCGCAGCCTGGCCCGGACGGTAGGGCCGGCTGTCCACAGCCTGGCCCGGAACGGTAGGGCCGGCTGTCCCCAGCCTGGCCCGGACGGTAGGGCCGGCTGTCCCCAGCCTGGCCCGGAGTGGAATGGTAGCATCGCGGCCATGTCGCGGGCGCGCGTGATCCCAGCCGTCGATCACCTGCTGGGACTGCCAGCGGTGCGCGCACTCGGCGATGTTCACGGCCCGCGTCGCGTACGCCGGGTGCTCGACGAGGTGCTCGCTGACGTTCGCGCCGCCCTGCTCGAAGGCCGATCCCACGCCGAGAGCCGCGACAGCGCGAGCGCCCTCATCACCGCCGCGCTCGAGGCCGCGCTGCGGGCCGACGCCACGCCTTCGCTCCGGCCCGTCATCAACGCCACCGGCGTCATCGTCCACACCAACCTCGGACGTGCCCCGCTGTCGCGACAGGCGATCGAGGCCATTGCCCGCGTCGGCGAAGGATATTCCACCCTCGAGTTCGACACCGAGTCCGGGCAGCGGGGCTCGCGGCACGCGCATCTGGACCGCGCGCTGAGGGAGGCCACGGGCGCCGAGGCGGGCATCGCGACCAACAACACCGCGGCAGGCCTGACGCTCGCGCTCGCGGCGCTGGCAACCGGTCGCGAGGTGATCCTCAGTCGCGGCGAACTCGTGGAGATCGGCGGTGGTTTCCGCGTGCCCGAGATCCTGCGAGGGTCCGGTGCGCTGTTGCGCGAGGTCGGCACCACGAACCGCACACGCGTCGGCGACTACGCGGCCGCCATCGGCGACCGTACGGCGGCGATCCTGCGCGTGCATCCCTCGAACTTCCGCATGGAGGGATTCACCGAGCGACCGGCGCTCGCCGAGCTCGCCGGTCTCGCCCGACGGTTCGGCGTGCCGCTCATCGAGGACCAGGGCAGCGGCTGGCTCGGACTCGATCTCTTCGATGACGATGCGTTCCCGTCGGAAGCGCGTGCGCTGCTCTCGCAGGAGCCGGCGGTCCGCGACAGTGTGCGAGCCGGTGCCGACCTCGTGGCTTTCAGCGGCGACAAGCTGCTTGGCGGGCCCCAGGCCGGCATCGTGGTGGGCCGCGCGTCCCTCGTGGCACGCCTCCGGCAGCATCCCCTGATGCGCGCCGTGCGCGCCGACAAGGTCACCTACGCGGCGCTCGAGGCCACGCTGCGCGCGTTCATCGCGGGGCGCGCAGTCGCGACCGTCCCGGTCATGCGGATGCTCGCGGTACGCGGCGCCGATCTCGCGCGGCGCGCCGAGGGGCTCACGCGTCGACTGGGCGAGGAGGGGATCGCGGCGCGCTGTGTCCCCGGCGCGTCCACCGTGGGCGGCGGGAGCCTGCCGGGGACGTCTCTGCCGACGACGCTCGTGCGAATCGAGGACGACTCCCCCGGCGCGCTGCTCACGCGCCTGCGGCGCGGCGCCGTTCCCGTCGTCGCCCGCATCGTGGAGGATGGGGTGTGCCTGGACCCGCGGACGATTGCCGAGGCCGAGGATGATGCGCTGCTTCGCGCAGTCATCGACGCCTGCGTCGGGGCTCCACGCGTCAAACCGACGTAGCCGCCGGGCCCTGCCCGGCGGGCGCGGATCACCGCGTGTCGCTTACGCGCCGTACTGCGCGGTCACCCACTCGCGGTAGCTGCCGCTGGTGACGTGCTGGACCCAGTCCTGGTGATCGAGGTACCACTGCACGGTCTGGCGCATCCCGCCCTCGAACGTGTGCGCCGGCTCCCAGGCGAGCTCCGTGTGGATCTTCGTCGGATCGATCGCGTACCGGCGGTCGTGGCCCGGGCGATCCTTGACGAACGTGATCAGGTCCTTGTAGCGGCCCGAGGCGCGCGGCCGCAGCTCGTCGAGGATGTCGCACAGCGTGTGGACCACGGCGATGTTGCGGCGCTCGCTGTTGCCGCCGACGTTGTAGGTCTCTCCCGGCCGGCCGGCATCGAGCACGCGCGCGATCGCCGAACAGTGATCCTCCACGTACAGCCAGTCGCGGACGTTCTGCCCGTCACCGTACACCGGCAGCGGCTTGCCCGCGAGCGCGTTGTGGATGATGAGCGGGATCAGCTTCTCCGGGAACTGGTACGGCCCGTAGTTGTTCGAGCAGTTGGTGGTCAGCGTGGGCAGCCCGTACGTGTGGTGGTAGGCACGCACCAGGTGATCCGACCCCGCCTTCGAGGCCGAGTACGGGCGGTTGGGTGCGTATGGCGTGGTCTCCGAAAAGGGCGGATCGTCGGCCCCGAGCGACCCGTACACCTCGTCGGTCGACACGTGCAGGAACCTGAAGGCCTCGCGCGCCTCGCCCTCGAGGCTGGCCCAGTACGCCTTGGCTTCGTCGAGCAGCGCGAACGTGCCGACGAGGTTCGTCTCGACGAAGGCCGCCGGGCCGTGGATCGACCGATCGACGTGACTCTCGGCGGCGAAGTTCACGACCGCGACCGGCCGGTGCGTGCGCAGCAGTTCGCCGACCGCCGCGCGGTCGCCGATGTCGCCACGAACGAGGCGGTGCCGCTCGCTGCCCTCCAGCGACGCCAGGTTCTCGGGATTCCCCGCGTACGTCAGCTTGTCGAGGTTGACGATGCGGCCGGGCCGATGTGCGACCCAGTAGTGGATGAAGTTGGCGCCGATGAACCCGGCGCCACCGGTCACGAGCAGAGTGGACATCAGGAACCAGACGGCCTTCGGCATTCGGCCTTCGGCCTTGGAAAGAACACCCGCCAGGCGGCCGTTGGTCTCACCTCGAGACCACGACGGCCGACGGCCGATTGACGAAGGCCGTAATGGTCAGAACAGGCCCTGCACGCTCTGGACGGCGAGGTTGATCACGCGCGTCGGGACCACACCGAGGTAGAAGATCGCGGCAGTCGCGATGGCCAGCCCCGCCATGGCGCTGCGCGGCACGACCGGCGCGGGGTCCACCGCGACGTCCTCGGACATGTACATCAGCACCACGATGCGCAGGTAGAAGTACACCGAGACCACGCTGGTCAGCATCGCGATGCACGCGAGTCCGAAGTATCCCTCCTGCACGGCAGCGGCGATCACGTACCACTTGGCGACGAACCCGGCGGTCGGCGGAATCCCGCCCAGCGACAGCAGGAACACGGTCATCAGCCCCGCCATGACCGGCCGGCGGTACCACAGGCCCGCGAAGTCGCGCACGTTGTCGTGAGGGTGATCCTCGGTCGAGAGCAGCGCCATCGCGCCGAACGCCGCGACGTTGGTGATCCCGTAGACCAGCAGGTAGAACAGCATGCCGGCCTTGCCCACCGAGTTGGCCGCGATGAGGCCGACGAGCAGGTACCCGGCGTGCGCGATGCTCGAGTACGCGAGCATGCGCTTGACGTTGCCCTGCGCCACGCCGACCGTCGTGCCGACGACCATCGTCGCCACGGCGATCGCCGAGACGATCGGCGCCCAGTCGGCGTGCATGGGTTCGAACGCCGACAGGAAGACGCGGATGAATGCGCCGAAGGCTGCCGCCTTCACGCCCGTCGACATGAAGCCGGTGACGAGCGTCGGTGCCCCCTCGTAGGCGTCCGGTGTCCACATGTGGAACGGCACGGCTGAGACCTTGAAGGCGAAGCCCACGAGCAGCATCCCGAGCGCGAGCACGGCCATGACGCTCGGGCCCTCCACCTGCGTGGCGAGCGTGGCTGCGACCTGCTCGAGCCGCGTGCTGCCGACCACGCCGTAGGTGAGTGCCACGCCGTAGAGGAAGAACGCGCTCGAGAAGGCGCCGAGCAGGAAGTACTTGAACGCGGCTTCGGCGCTGGTCTCGCTGGCGCGGCGGATGCCCGTCAGCACGTACACGGCGAGCGACATCACCTCGAGCGCCAGGAAGATCACGAGCAGGTCGCTCGCGCCGGCCATGAGCATCATCCCGGCGATGGCAAACAGCGTCAGCGCGTAGTACTCGCCCGCGGGAAGCCGCTCGCGGTCCACGACCTGGGCCGAGAACAGGATCGTCAGGATGCCGATAGCGCACAGCGTGACGTTCAGGAAGAGCGCGAAGTTGTCGGCGCGCATCACGCCGAAGCCGGTGAGGTCGCGCCCCCAGAGCAGGACGGACGCGATCGCCGCGCCGGTGAGGCCGATCAATCCGAGGCCGCCCAGTGGCACGCGTTCGCCCTTCGGCTGGAAGGTCTCGGCGACCATCGTCACGATCGCGGTGAGCGTGACGATGAGCGTCGGCATGATGGCTTGCAGGTCGGTCATCATCGGGCTGCCTGCTCCGCAGTCAGGGAAACGGCCGCGGCCGGAACGGGCTTCGGCGAAGTGAGGGGCACCGCTCTGGCCTCGATGGGCTGACCCGCCTTGGCAACGACTGACTCGGCGCCGTCAAACGTACCCGTCACGTTCGCAGGGGGCCTGCCCGCCGTAGCAACGGCTGCCTCGGAACCGTCAACCGTACCCGTTGCGTAGGCGGGACGTTGAGCGTGCAGCCGATCCAGCAGGCGCTCCACCGCCGGAGCCATCGGGTTCAGGAACACGTTCGGGAACACGCCCATCACGACCACCATCACGAGGCACGGGCCCAGTGCCGCCCACTCACGCGGCTCGAGGTCGGGCAGGTGCTTGTTCTTCGGATTGGTCACCGGGCCGTAGTTCACGCGCTGGAACATCCACAGCATGTACACGGCCGACAGGATCACGCCGGTCGTGGCAAACGCCGCCAGCACCGGACGCCAGCGCCAGGCGCCGAGCAGTGACAGGAACTCGCCGATGAAGCCATTCAGCCCGGGCAGGCCGATCGACGAGAGCGTGATGATGAGGAACGCGGCCACGAACTTCGGCATCACGTGCTTCAACCCGCCGAACTCGGCGATCTGCCGCGTGTGACGCCGGTCCGACAGCATCCCGACGATCAGGAAGAGGCCGCCGGTGCTGATGCCGTGGTTGAGCATCTGGTAGATGGCGCCCTGCATGCCCTGCATGTTGGCCGCGCAGATCCCCAGCACGATGAAGCCCATGTGGCTCACGGAGGAGTAGGCCACGAGCTTCTTCATGTCGGGCTGAACCATCGCCACGAGCGCGCCGTAGATGATGCCGATCACCGCCAGCACCGCGAGGTACGGCGACAACTGCAGCGCGGCGTCAGGGAACAGGGGGAACGCGAAGCGGATCAGGCCGTAAGTGCCCATCTTCAGCAGCACGCCGGCCAGGATGACCGAGCCGGCGGTGGGCGCCTGCACGTGGGCGTCCGGCAGCCATGTGTGGAACGGGAACAGCGGCACCTTGATGGCGAAGGCGAGCGTGAACGCGAGGAAGAACCAGAACTGCGTCGTCGGGTCGATCGCCAGCTGGTACAGCTGCAGCAGGTTGAAGCTGTACTGCCCCGTCGCCTGGGCGTGGATGACGGCGAGGCCGATGATCGCCACCAGCATCAGCACGCTGCCGGCCATCGTGTAGAGGATGAACTTGACCGCCGCGTACACGCGCTGGTCGTAGCCCCAGATCCCGATGAGGAAGTACATCGGGATGAGCATCGCGTCCCAGAAGATGTAGAACAGGAACAGGTCCAGCGCCACGAACACGCCCAGCATGCCGGTCTGCAGCGCCAGGACGAAGAAGCTGAACTCCTTCACCTTCCTGTCCACGCCGTGCCACGAGGACAACAGCGCCAGCGGCGTGAGGAACCCGGTCAGCACGACGAGCCAGAGGCTGATGCCGTCCACACCCAGGTGGTACTCGATGCCGAACGCCTGGATCCACGGCAGCCGCTCGACCAGCTGGAAGTCGGCCGACATCCCGTCGAAGGCGCGCCACACGAGCAGTGTGAGCACGAACACGGCAAGCGAGATGCCGAGGGCGAGGTTGCGCACCAAGCCGTCGCGCTCGCCGTTCCGGTTGGGCACGGCGAGAAGAAGCAGCGCACCGACGAGCGGCGCGAACACGGTGAGGGACAGCAGCGGGAAGCTCATCGCGCGAGGAAGTAGCCCAGGACCAGCAGCACGCCCGTGAACAGCGATGCCGCGTACATGCGCACCGAACCGGTCTGCAGCAGACGCAGCAGGCCGGCCGACTCGCGCACAAGATGGCCCGTGCCGTTGACGGCGCCGTCGATGACGCGGGCGTCGACCGTCTTCCACAGCACGGAGGCGGACCCGTCACGCAGCGGATGCACGATCGCCGCGTCGTAGATCTCGTCCACGTAGTACTTGTTCAGGAGCAGCGTGTGCACCGGCGCCAGGCTGCGGGCTGCCGACTCCGCGGCGTCCGGACGCTTCAGGAAGAAGAAGGCCGCGAGCCCGATGCCAAGGAACGCGAGTGTCGTCGACACCGCGATCAGCGTCAGCTCGAGGCGGTCCTTCTCGGGGTCGTGGTGGGCGGCCGGCGCACCGTGCTCGGCGGCGGCAGGCGCGTGGTCTGCGACAGCGGCGTGCTCGGTCACGGCAGCAGCGTCGGCGGCAGACGGACGGCTCGGAGAGCCGTCCCTACCTGACTCGGCAGAGCCATGTACTGCTGCCGGGTGGAAGCTCGGATGCAGGAACGTCTCGATGGCGTTGCTGCCACCCAGCGCGTGCGGCACACCGACATAACCCGCAAGGACCGAGCCGATCGCGAGGACGACGAGCGGCAGGGCCATCGGCCAGGGCGATTCGTGCGGCGCGCCGTGGTGCCCGTGGCCATGGGCGTGGTCGTGGTCGTGATGCGCGGCGGGCGGCTCGTGCCCCGGATCCGGCGTCACCTGACCAGGCCCGTGCGACGTGGCATGTGCGCCGCCGTGGTGCACAGCCGGGCTCGCAGCGCCGGCGGAAGCGGCGGCGTGCGCAAATCGCTCAGGGCCGTGGAACGTCATGAAGATCAGCCGGAACATGTAGGTGGCCGTGAGCAGGCTCGTCAGCGCCCCGAGCACCCACAGCCCCGTGTGTCCCGAGTAGAACGTGTAGAACAGGATCTCGTCCTTGCTGAAGAACCCGGCCAGCCCCGGCACGCCGGCGATGGCCGCCGCGCCGATCACGAAGGTCCAGTACGTGACGGGCATGTACTTCTTGAGCCCACCCATCCGGCGCATGTCCTGCTCCCCCGCCATCGCGTGGATCACGGAGCCGGAGCCGAGGAACATCAGCGCCTTGAAGAAGGCGTGCGTGTAGAGGGGGAAGATGCCGGCCGAGTACGCCCCGACGCCCATGGCGAGGAACATGTAGCCGAGCTGCGACACCGTCGAGTACGCGAGCACGCGCTTGATGTCGTTCTGCACCAGGCCGATCGTGCCGGCCATCAGCGCCGTCAGCGCGCCGATCACCGCGACGATCTCCATCGTCTGCGGCGCGTGCGCGAACAGCTCGGCGTTGCGCCCGATCATGTACACGCCCGCGGTCACCATCGTCGCCGCGTGGATGAGGGCCGACACGGGCGTCGGGCCTTCCATCGCGTCCGGCAACCACACGTAGAGCGGAATCTGCGCCGACTTGCCGGTGGCGCCGATGAAGAACAGCAGCGTCATCGCCGAGAGCACGCCCCAGGTCACTTCGGCCGGCATCGCCGTGACCTGCTGCGCGATCGCCGTGAAGTCCAGCGTGCCGAACGTGGCAAACGCCAGGAACATGCCGAGCAGGAATGCGAAGTCGCCGACGCGATTGACGATGAACGCCTTCTTGCCCGCGTCGTTGGCCGACTTCTTCGAGAACCAGAAGCCGATGAGCAGGTACGAGCAGAGGCCGACGCCCTCCCAGCCGACGAACATGATCGGGAAGCTGGCGCCGAGCACCAGCGTCAGCATGAACGCCGCAAACAGGTTCAGGTACGAGAAGTAGCGGGCGTACTCGCCGCCGCGCTCCTCGTGCATGTAGCTGGTCGAGTAGATGTGGATCAGCGAGCCGATGCCGGTGACCACGAGGATCATCAGCGTCGCGAGCGGGTCGAGCCGCAGCGTGACCGGCACCGAGAAGTCGCCGGCGGTCATCCACGTGTAGATCGTCTGCTCGACGCCCCGCTGGTCGGCCGGCGCGCCGAAGATCTGCGCGGCGGAGGCGAGCGACAGCCC
This sequence comes from Acidobacteriota bacterium, assembly GCA_023427865.1. Lineage (GTDB taxonomy): Bacteria > Acidobacteriota > Vicinamibacteria > Vicinamibacterales > Vicinamibacteraceae > Luteitalea. Next base: position 6,583 of record JAEYZV010000072.1, on the reverse strand, counting down.
GAACGACACCAGCATCGCCGCCACGGCCACGCCGCCCGACACGCCCTTGGTCAGCCGGCGACCGAGCGTCGCGTTGATCAGGAACCCGATGAACGGGGACAGGATGATGAACAGGAGCATCGCGTCTTGTCGCCCTACCACTTGAGGGAGGTGAAGGCGTCGGGACTCAGCGTCTCCCGATGCCGGAACAGGGCGATGACGATCGCCAGGCCGACCGCCGCTTCGGCGGCCGCCACCGTCATCACGAAGAACGTGATGATCTGGCCCTCCACCGACCCGTGGTAGCGGCCGATCGCCACGAACGTGAGGTTCACCGCATTCAGCATGATCTCGACCGAGAGCAGGAGCGTGATGAGGTTGCGCCGCAGGAACAGGCCCGCGGAGCCGATGCTGAACAGCAGGGCCGACAGGAACAGGTAGTGGTTGAGCGTGATCATCGTCGGATGTCGGGCCTCAGAGGTTCTTCTTGGCCAGCACCACGGCGCCGACCATGGCGACGAGGATGAGGATCGAGGTGACTTCGAACGCGAACGCGTGGTCGCGGAACAGCATCAGGCCGATCTCGCGCACCGACGACACGCGGGCCGCCGCCTGCGCGTCGACCGCGATGGGCGTCATGTCCATGCGGCCGACCGCCCAGGCGAGCATGCCGGCCATGGCGAGCGCGAGCACCGATCCGAACACCTTGATGCCGCCCGGCAGCGGCAGCTGCGCGCCCGGCGCCACGTCCTCGCGCGGCGCGTTCAGGAGCATCACCACGAACAGGAAGAGCACCATGATCGCGCCGGCGTAGACGACGATCTGGGTCACGGCCACGAAGGGCGAGTCCAGCCCGATGTACAGGCCGGCGAGCGCGATGAACGACCCGATCAGCAGCAGCACGCTGTACATCGGGTTCCGCTGGCCGATCACTCCGAGCGAGGAGACCACGGCGATGACGGCAAACAGGTAGAACAGCCAGGGGGCCACGGTCTCAGCTCCAGTAGAGGACGCCGGCGGCGGTGACCAGCATGTTGACGATCGCCAGCGGCAGCAGGCGCTTCCAGCCGAAGTCCATCAGCTGGTCGTAGCGGTAGCGCGGCAGCGTCCACCGCATCCAGATGTAGAAGAACAGCAGCACCCCGCACTTGAGCAGGAACCACAGCGGACCCAGCCAGTCGGGCAGCCCCGGCAGGTAGAACCCGCCGAGGAACAGGCTCACCGTCACGCCGCAGACGACCACCATGTTCACGTACTCGGCCAGGAAGAACAGCGCGAACGACATCGAGCTGTACTCGGTGTGGTAGCCCGCCACGAGTTCCTGCTCGGCTTCGGGGAAGTCGAAGGGCGCGCGGTTGGTCTCGGCGACGCCGGCGACGAAGAAGATGAAGAACGCCACCGGCGTGAGGAAGACGTTCCAGGCCGGGATCGGCAGCACGCCGAACACCCACCACACGCCCGCCTGCTGGTCGACGATCTCGCGCATCGACAGCGTATTGGCAATCACCAGCACCGCGGCGATCGACAGCGCGTACGCCAGCTCGTAGCTGATCATCTGCGCCGAGCTGCGCAAGGCGCCCAGCAGCGAGTACTTGCTGTTGGAGGCCCAGCCCGCGAGCACGATGCCGTATATGCCCATGGACGTGATCGCGAAGATGACGAGCACGGCGACGTTGTAGTCCGCGACCTGCAGCGGCACCGGCTGCTCGAGCAGCCCGAAGAACGTCGTCGGCGGCCCGAACGGGATCACGGCGAATGCGGCAAAGGCCGTCGTCGCCGAGAGGACCGGCGCCAGGTAGAAGAGCCACTTGTCGGCGGCGCGTGGCCGCAGCTCCTCCTTGAAGATCAGCTTGACGATGTCGGCGAGCGGCTGCAGCAGGCCGAGCGGACCGGTGCGGTTCGGGCCGACGCGGTGCTGCGCCCATCCGGCGATCTTCCGCTCGAAGTACACGAGCACCGCAGCGGAGATCTGCAGCGAGAAGAAGACGACGACAATGAGCGTGAACTGAAAGACGAGACTGGGACTGATCGTCGGCACGGGCTCGTTCTCGCTAGTGCGCGCCGACCGGATCGGCGGCGCGGAAGTCGCTCTGCACGGGCGACTCGCCCGTCTCGATGTAGGTCTCGTACTCGGCGCGGAAGTGCTGGATCGTGCTCAGCACCGGCGCGATCTCGGCGTCGCCGAACGGGCACAGCGTCTTGCCGCCGATGTTGTCGCACACACTGAGCAGCAGCTCGACGTCGCGCAGCTCGCCCTCGCCGCGCTCGATCTTGTCGAGGATCTTGTACAGCCAGTCGGCCCCTTCACGGCAGGGCGTGCACTTGCCGCACGACTCGTGCTTGTAGAAGTGGATCAGGTTCTTGGCCGCCCACACCATGCTGGTCGTCTCGTCCATGACGATGACGGCGGCCGAGCCGAGCATCGAGCCCGCCGCGACCATGGCGTCGAAACTGAGGGCCGTGTCGAGCTTGTCTGGCAGCAGGACCGGCGTCGAGGAGCCGCCCGGGATGATCGCCTTGATCTGGCGGTCGCCGGGGATGCCACCGGCGTAGTCGTAGATCAACTGCCGCAGCGTGAGGTGCATCGAGTGCTCGTACACGCCCGGCTTGTTGACGTGGCCGCTGACGCAGAACAGCTTGGGCCCGGTGTTCTTCTCCGGCCCGATGGCCGCGTACCACTCGTGGCCCTTCTCGATGATGGGCGGCACGTTGCAGATCGTCTCGACGTTGTTGACCACGGTCGGGCAGCCGTAGAGGCCGACGACGGCCGGGAACGGCGGCTTGATGCGCGGCTGCGCGCGCTTGCCTTCGAGCGACTCGATGAGCGCCGTTTCCTCGCCGGCCTCGTACGCGCCGGCGCCGCGGTGGATCCAGATGTCGATGTCCTCGCCGGAACCGAGGATGTTCCTGCCCACGTAGCCGGCCGCGCGGGCCTTGGCGAGTTCGGCCTCCATCACCTTCTGCACGTGGTAGAACTCGCCGCGGATGTAGATGTAGCAGGTCTTGGCGCCGATCGCCCGGCAGGCGATCACACACCCCTCGAACAGCAGGTGCGGGTTGCGCTCCATCAGCACGTGGTCCTTGAACGTGCCCGGCTCGGACTCGTCGGCGTTCACGCACAGGTACTTCGGCTTGGGGTTGTCCTTGGGCACGAAGGACCACTTCAGGCCAGTGGGGAACCCGGCGCCGCCGCGGCCGCGCAGCCCCGACTTCTTGACGCTGTCGATGATCGCGTCGGGCGTCATGCCGAGCGCGGCGCGCATGGCCCCGTAGCCGCCGTGCTGCACGTAGAAGTCCAGCGTGTGCCCGTTCGGCTCGTTGACGTACTTGGTGAGGACCGGTTCGAACATGGCTAGGCGCGCTCCTTCACGAGGTGGCAGCCGTCGATTGCGGCGATGCCCTTGTCGCGCAGGGACTGCACCAGATCGGCCACACTCTCGGGCGACTGGCGCTCGGCCCAGTGCTCGTTGTTGACCATGATCACTGGGGCGCGGTCGCAGGCACCGAGGCACTCGAACTCCATCACCGTGAACATGCCGTCCTCGGTGGTCTCGTTCGGCTTCACGTGGAGGTGCCGGCACAGCTCCGCGGTCACCTTCTCGGCGCCGTTGAGCGCGCACGACAGCGTGCGGCACACCTGGAGCACGTACTTGCCGACCGGCCTGGTGAAGAACATCACGTAGTACGTGACCACGTCCTCCACTTCGGCCGGCGTGCAGCCGATCACCTCGGCGACGTGCCGCATCGCGTTGCCGGAGATGTGCCCCTGCTGCGCCTGCACCATGTAGAGCGCCGAGATGATCGCCGACTTGCGCCGCTCCGGCGGGTAGTGGGTGCACAGCTCCTCGAGCTGCGCGCGGTGTTCGGCAGTGAAGGCGAACTCGGGCCCCGGCTCCGGCGTGAAGCGCTCACTCTTGTGCCAGCCCTCGCCGTAGGGCATCTGCGGGTGGAAACTCATCGATCGGAATCTCCCATCACGACGTCGACAGAGCCGATCACCGCGATGACGTCCGCGATGAGGCCGCCCTGAATCAGCTTCGGCAGCGCCTGGAGCGCGAGGAACGTCGGCGGCCGCGACTTGACGCGCACCGGGCGGTTCGTCCCGTCGGACACGACATAGAAGCCCTGTTCGCCGCGCGGGCCCTCGATCGGCACGTACGCGTCGCCGGCCGGCACGGTGAACCCCTGCGAGTAGATGAGGAAGTGCTGGATGAGCGCTTCCATCTCCGAGTAGACCTTGTCCTTCGGCGGCGGCACGATGCGCGGGTCGTCGATGCCCCAGTCGCCGGTCGGCGTGATGCGCGCGATGGCCTGCTTGCAGATCTTCCAGCTCTCGCGCATCTCGGCGACGCGCGTCAGGTACCGCGCGTAGACGTCGCCGTCCTGCTGCGTCGGCACCTCGAAGTCGTACGTCTCGTAGCCGTGATACGGGAACGCCTTGCGCACGTCGTACTTCACACCGGAGGCGCGCGCGATCGGACCGACGAGCCCCCAGTCGAGCACGTCCTGCCTGGTGAGCACGCCAACGCCGCGCGTGCGGCCGATCCAGATCGAGTTCTTCGTGAGGAGCGCCTCGTACTCGTCCATCTTCCCGGGGAAGCGGTCGAGGAAGGCGTTCACGGCGTCGTGGAAGCCGTGCGGCAGGTCCTCGCGCAGGCCGCCCACCCGGATGTAGGAGGGGAACAGGCGGAAACCGGCGAGCATCTCGTTGATGTTGAGCAGCAACTCGCGCTCGCGGAAGCAGTACAGCATCATCGTGATGGCACCCACTTCCATGCCGTGGGTGCCGAGCCACACGAGGTGGCTCGAGATGCGCTGCAGCTCCGCGATCAGGATGCGGATGTCCTTGACGCGCTGGGGCACCTCGATGCCGAGCAGCTTCTCCACTGACATCACGTACGCCAGCGCGTTGGACTGCGGACCCAGGTAGTCCATGCGCTCGACCAGCGGCACCACCTGCTGCCACTTCTTCTGCTCGGCGGTCTTCTCGATGCCGGTGTGCAGGTAGCCGATCGTGGGCTGCGCGCTCACGACCTGCTCGCCGTCGAGCTCGACGACGAGGCGCAGCACGCCGTGCGTGGCGGGGTGCTGCGGCCCCATGTTGACCGTCATCGTTTCGGTGCGGATCTCTGCCATACGGGCTACGGGCTTCGGGCTACAGGCTACGTGAGCCAGGTTCAAACGGCAGCCTGCAGCCTCGAACGGCTGCAGCCTGCCTGCGCGTCAACGCTCGCGAACCAGCGCGCGCTCGATTTCGTCACACATCACGTGCAGCAGGGTCAGGTGCACCTCCTGCACGCGCGCCGTGTCGGCCTCCGGCACCGCGAGCACCTCGTCGGCCATCGAGCCGAGCGGACCTGCCTGCGCGCCGGTCAGTGCCACCACCGCGAGGCCCCGCGCACGCCCGGCCTCGGCGGCCGCGAGCACGTTCGGCGACCGTCCGCTCGTCGACAACACGAGCAGCACGTCGCCCGGCTGTCCATAGGCCTCCACCTGCCGCGCGAAGACCCGCTCGAAGCCGTAGTCGTTGCCGATCGCGGTCAGGGCGCTCGTGTCCACGGTCAGCGCCAGTGCCGGCAGGGCCTGGCGCTCGCGCCGGAAACGCCCCGTCAGCTCCGCGGCGAAATGCTGGCTCTCGGCCGCACTGCCGCCGTTGCCGCACACGATCACCTTCCGACCCGACGCCAGCGCCTCGTTCAGGCGCGTCACCACACGAACGACCTCGGGGGCGAGCGCCGCGCCGGCACGCCGATGCGTCTCGGCGGCCGACTCGCACGCGGCTCGACACCGCGCGGCGATGTCGTCGCTCACGGCAGGTCGAATCCGGGCCCCGGAGCCACGCCCGCGCGCTTCTGCCGCTCGATGTGGCGCACGAACTCCTCTTCGGTGACCTGCAGCGGCTGGCCGACGTCCACGGCCTTGTGGATCTGCACGGGGTAGTCCTTGCGGGCCGGGAAGCCTTCCCAGTCCTCGGGCATCAGGATGCGCCGCGGATCGGGATGCCCCTCGAACGTCACGCCGAACAGATCGAGCACCTCGCGTTCGTACCAGTTGGCGTTCGGGTAGATCGCGGTGATGGTCGGCACCGTCAGGCCGCCCGTGCCCACACGCACCTTCACGCGCAGCCGCCCCTGTGGCGGCGCGTCGGGGCCGAGCGCCTCGGGCCCGAGCGAGACGAAGTGGTAGACCACCTCGATGCGCGGTTCACGCGGCCAGTAGTCGGCGGCAGTGAGCTCGGCCAGCACCTGGAACTGCAGCGCCGGATGCTCGCGCAGCTGTTGCGCGACGCTGGCCATCGCCTCGGCGGGCACGACGATCGCCGGCTGATCGACGCTCGGCACCTGCTCGATCGCCACGTCCGGCAACGCCTGCCGGAGCGCCTCGAGTCGGGATTCGAAATCCATGTGGTTCAGCCCCGGTTCACGAGCGGCTGGGGCGTGCGGGAGATCTTCCGCTGGAGCTGGACGATCCCGTAGATGAGCGACTCGGGCCGCGGCGGACATCCGGGCACGAAAACGGCCACCGGCACCACCTGGTCCACGCCCTGGACGATGGCGTAGTTGTCGAACACGCCGCCGACCGACGCGCAGGCGCCCATGGAGAT
>JAEYZV010000679.1 GCA_023427865.1 Acidobacteriota bacterium | reverse complement strand
ACGATCCACGCGCCCATTCCGGCGGCTGCTGCAGCCGGTACAGCATCTCGCCGGCCTTGCGCACGAGCAGCACGCCCTCGTCCTCGCGATTGGCGAACGCCTCGACGTCGATGGTGGCGGGATCGCGGTAGCCGAGGTTGATGCGGTGGCAGATCACCTCGGGGATCTGGCTCGCCACGGTCACCCGGATGCGGCACCGTTCCGTCCCGTCTTCGTACGTGCCCACGCCGCGCACGTGCGTCGAGTGGGCGAGCACGCCCCAGGGCAGGTGCCCGAACCGATCCCACTGTGCCCGGAAGTAGTCGCGGCAGTGATAGCCGATCTCGAGCAGCAGCCGTCCATGCGTCACCGAGACGTCACGGATGTGCGGGGCGTAGATGATCAGTTCGCCGCCGTCGGCCACCACCGGCTCGAGCTTGTACATGCCCTTGCCGCCGGTCCACAGGTCCTCGTACATCGGCGGCACGCACGACAGCACGGTGTCGTACGGCCGGTCCTTGTAGACGATGTGCGTCTTGCGCGAGAGTTCGCTGGCCTCGGTCCATGCCGCTTGCGGCGTCCCGCCGACGATGCCGGCAAGCGATCCGTCCGGCCGCACGACGAGGCAGAAGCAGGTCCGCGGCACGGGAACCATCGCTCCGGCAGCATCCACGACCTTGCGCACGGGCGTCCACTTGCTGCCGATGATCATCGGGTTGGTGACGACGGCCCCGAGCCAGTGGAAGAAGTTGAGGATGTCGGGGCCGCTGACACCGGGGAACAGGTACTTGTTGCCGCCCGAGAACCCGACGACCTCGTGCGGGAAAACCGGGCCGATGATCACGATCTGGTCGTAATCGAGGACGCGGCGGTTGATCTCCACCGGTACGTCGATCGCGAACGCATCGTCGGTGAGCTCACCGATGCGATCGGCCGCGAGCACGCCGATGCGCTGCAATGCCGCAGGGTTGTCCCACTCGTGGTTGAAGAAGGCGACGTCCCGATACTGCGAGGCCCGCTCCTCGGCCGTCATCTCGAGACGGCGACAGATCGCGTCCTCGCTCATCGGCTGGTGCGTGCCGAGCGCGATCATCACGTCGAGCCGCGCCACCGTGCCGGCCAGTTGCGCGTGCAGCAGTCTGAAGACGAGTCCCACCGGGGCCGTGCGCGTGCCATCGGGCACGATGGCGAGCACGCGCTGGCCGCGCCAGCGCTCCGCGGGGCAGGTGCGGGCCAGGACGTCGGCGACGGCGTCACGCGTCACCGCCGCGTCCGGAGCCGCGATGGCCGAAGGGGTGTGTACGGTGGGCGCGTTCACGAAATCCCATCATACCCGCAGCCCTTCGCGGCCGGCGCCGCCGGCACGACAGTTCGTTCCTGGGCCAGCCGCCGTTTACTTCAGGACGATGGCGTCCGGAGTCACCGGACGCTCCCTGCGCGCGGTTGCACCTGCGCGCCAGAAGGAGGCATCGGACATGCGGCTTCGACACTCGTTCCGTGTTGGCGTGCTGGCAGCGTCGGTCTGCTGCGTTGGCGTGAGTGGCGCCGACGCCGCCGTCATCACGGGCATCAACCAGTTCCTGCTTCCGGGGTTCAGCACCGGGTCGCTCACCCATTCGCTGCCCGTGGCTCCCAACAACGACAACACCGGCGCCCCGAGTCCCAACACCGTCGCCACCGGCGGCTTCGGGATCTTCCTCAACGCGGGCGGCTTCGACATCCTCGACTACGAGTTCAACCTCGCCGACTCCGGTGGGACCACCGAGTACCGCTTCACGACGAACGTGGTCAACAACTCGGGAGTCGCCTGGACGGGCTTCAACTTCCTGCTGGGGTTCGGCACGGGCGCCAACTTCGTGCCGGCCGCTGTCGGCGTCGGGCTCGACTTCGACCTGCCCGGCAGCGATCCCGCACCGACGTCGTCCGTGTTCCCCATCCTCGATCATCAGGCGCACGTCATCGACTGGTCCGGCGCAACGGTGAACTACCTGCTCGGACCCGGCGGGGCGCCGTTCTCCGTCGCGTTCTCGCTGGCGATCGACATTCCGGATGGGCTGGCCGCATTCCACCCGGAGGGTGCGAACCGCTTCACGCTGCGCTCGTTCCCGACCGCGCAGCAGGTGCCCGAGCCGACAACGCTCGCCCTCGCTGGCGTGGCGCTCGCGAGCTTCGCCGTGCGGCGGCGCGTGCGCCGCTGAGTTCCCCTGGGTGGCGCGTGCCGTTGTGAGACCGGTCTGCGAATCGAACGCAGCAGCGGCCGCCCAGCGGCGCGCCCAACGGGTTTGCAGCCCGCGGGAAGCCCAGCTCCCTCGACCGGCCCTGGCGAAGTACGTCAGCATACGCTGACCGAACCCGTCCCCCGCAGGCGCCGGAAGACGCATGACGCACGCGGCGGGTTCGCACGCCGTTCCTGCCTGTTGCCAACACCGTGCTGCTCGGGCCCGCCATGTGGCCCGTTCCCGTGCACGGGATGACGGACGCCGCTGCCCGCACACGGCCAGGCCGTCGTGCCACGCCGGCCGCTAGCGCGTCGCCTCGTCCCACCACCTCAGGACGCGCATGGCGGCCAGCGTGAGCCACCTGGACGACTGGCCGGGTGGCACGTCCACCTCGAACCACACGCGTCCGGGATGCCGGTGTTCCTGCAGCCAGGTGCCATCGGGCCGACGCGCGGCGCGAATCGCGGCGATCGCGTCCGCGAGCCGCGGATCCGGCGGTGTGCCGTCGTGCAGGGCCGCGGCGCGGTAGTACTCCAGGGCATTGAGCACGCTGTACCACCAGCGGTACGGGTACGCCAGGCGCGTCACCCATGGGGCGATGATCTCGCCGGTCGACAACCGCCGCATCAGACGCCGCTCCAGCAGGTACTCCTCGCCCGCGCGTCTGGCCGTCCGCAGGGCGTGGCTGCCGCCGGTCATGCCCTCGTGGAACAGCAATCCCTTCAGCGTGTTGAGCGTGGAGTGGAACGAGGAGCGCGTCGAGCCGTTCACCCACTCGCAATTCCAGCCGCCGTCCGGTTGCCGGTGTGCGAGGAACCATCGTGCGATGCCGGCCACGTCCGCGCCCAGCCAGGTGCCGTTGGCGAGGGTGTACGCGTTGATGCAGCAGTCCACCTCGCCGCCCCAGTACGGCAGGTCGTCGTACTCCCAGCGGCTGTGCACGGCCAGCCGTTCGGCGGTGTCGGCCAGTGCTGCGGCGTCGAGTCCCCATTCGCGGAGCGAGTTGAGCGACCAGGTCGTGGCGAGCCATGGCTGGCCCGGGCCGTCGGCCTCCGGACGCTGGAAATCGAACCCCTTCGGGAAGAACGCGCCGCCCGCCCACTGGCCGTCCGGATCCTGGAGCGCGAGCAGTCGCGCGCCGAAGCCTTCGGTCGCGACGCGTGCCCGGGTCGCTTCCCATACACCACGCGGTGCGCCCACGAGGTCGCGCTCGACCTGCCAGCGCAGTGCCGGGTCGGAGTCGATCAGCCACTCGAGGACGGCGGCTTCGCTCTGCATGAGGGGTAGCGTACCAGCGGCCCTACCCGAACTCCGGTCCAATCACCGCGAACGCGAGCCGGCGATCAGCGGCAGGACGCCAGTCGCCCCGGTACATCCGCGTGAACGGGCGCTGCGCGGCGAACCCCAGCGCTTCGGCGGCTGCCCGCAGGCCGTGCTGGCCGTCGACGAGATCGACGATGAGCGGGTGCTCGTGGTGCTGCATGCAGGCGCGAATCAGCCGCACGGCCGTGCCGAGCGACGTCGCGACGACGGGGCCGACGTGATCGAAGAGATGGCCGCGGCGACCGAGCACGAATCCAGTGACGCCGGCCCCGTCCGTCGCAACCCTGGCCACCTGCGGGGCGCCGTCGCGGAGCCATCGGAGCATGTGTGATCGCTCGAGTCCGGTGGCCTGCGCGTCGAGCCGCGCGACGGCGACGAGGTCCTCGGGCGTCATCGGGCGGACGGGTGGCGCGTCGGGCGTGTCGGCCTCCACCGCCACTGCGACGGGGCCAGCCGCGCGTTCCATTCGCGTGAGCGTCTCCTCGACGCAAAATCCCAGTCTCTCGTACAAACGCTGTCCGAGCGGTGTGGCATCCAGTCCTACGGTCGTCACGTCAGCCGCGCTGGCCAGGCCCTGCTCCAGCAGCGACGTGCCGATGCCCCGACCACGCAGCTCGGGGTCGACGAGCACCATCGCCACCCAGGCGAGTGTCGGCACTCCAGGGCTGGCCGGCGACGCGGGGTAGCGAATCGTCGCCACCGATCCGACGACCTCGTCCTGCTCGGTGATGGCCACGTGTGCGCTGCCGCGTGCCTTGTCGAGGAACGGCTCCCAATCCCGCGCGACCTGGTTCCAGCGGCTCTGGCGGCACAGGCGCAGCCCCGCGTCGACGTCGCCGGGCGTCATCTCGCGCAGCCTCATGGACGACGGCCCCCACGGTTGGTCCGGCCGGCACCCGCTGGCCCCGGCATCCCTGCAGTCGGCATGCCCGCATTGTCACCGCACAGGCCCGCCCGCGCGAGCTAGAATGCGCGGACGATGCAAGGGTCCACTCCTCTTACTGCCGTCACGTGGCCTCGCGCCATCGAGGACGAGTCCCAACTCGACGATCTCCTCAGCACGCCGTCACCGGCCGCCATCGCGGCCCTGCAGCAGTTGCCCGGCGATCTCATCCTGCTCGGTGTGGCGGGCAAGATGGGCCCGACGCTGGCGCGCATGGCGCGGCGCGCGGCCGATGCGGCCGGCGGCAGCCGGCGGGTGATTGGTGTGTCCCGCTTCAGCGAGCCAGGCCAGGAATCGGCGCTGCAGGCACAGGGGGTCGAGACGATCAGGTGCGATCTGCTGGACGAGGACGCGTTGGCGCGGCTGCCCGACGCCCCGCTCGTGATCTACATGGCAGGACGCAAGTTCGGTTCGTCGGGGCAGGAGTCGCTCACGTGGGCGATGAACACCTACCTGCCGGCCGTCGTGGCGAGACGTTACGCGCGGAGCCGCATCGCCGCGTTCTCGACCGGCAACGTGTACGGCCTCACGCCGGTGGGGCGAGGTGGCTCACAGGAGGCCGACGCGCCGATGCCGGTCGGCGAGTACGCCATGAGTTGCCTCGGGCGTGAGCGGATGCTCGAGCACATGAGCCGCACGCAGGGCACGCCCGTCGCAATCCTGCGCCTGAACTACGCCACCGAAATGCGGTACGGGCTCCTCGTCGATCTCGCGCGCAAGATCGTCGCCGGCGAGACGATCGACCTGAGCATGGGCCATGCGAACGTGATCTGGCAGGGCGATGCCAACGCGATGGCCATCGCCTCGCTCGCCCGTGCAGCCTCGCCACCGTATGTGGTGAACATCGCCGGCAGGGACGAGCTCTCGGTGCGCGAGGTGTGCCTCGGCCTGGGGACCCGCATGGGACGCGAGGCGGCGTTCACCGGCAGCGAGGCGGGCGATGCGCTCCTCAGCAACGGCAGCCGCGGGTGGGCCGATCTCGGCGCGCCGCAGGTGAGCCTCGATCGGCTGCTCGACTGGACCGCCGACTGGGTGGCGCGCGGCGGGTCGAGTCTCGGCAAGCCGACGCACTTCGAATCGCGGGACGGGAGGTTCTGATGGACGCCCGTGTACGTGAGGCGTTTGCCCGCGGGTTGGCGATTCCGGCCCATCCCCTGGCGCTCACCGACGCCGGCGCCTTCGACGAACGCCGGCAGCGGGCGCTCACCCGGTACTACGTCGCCGCCGGGGCCGGCGGCCTCGCCGTCGGCGTGCACACCACGCAATTCGCCATCCGGCATCCTGACGTCGGCTTGTTCGAACCCGTGCTTTCGCTCGCCCGCGAGGAGATGGATCGCGCCGACGCCGATCGGGACGTTCCGCTCGTGCGCATCGGCGGCATCGTGGGCGACACGCGTCAGGCGTGCGCTGAAGCCGAACTGCTGGCCTCGCTCGGCTACCATGCCGGCCTCCTCAGCCTCGCCGCGCTCAAAAACGCCGACGACGAGGCGCTCGTGGCGCACTGCGGCGCGGTCGCCGAGCGGATTCCGGTCGTCGGCTTCTACCTGCAGCCGTCGGTCGGCGGCAGGCGCCTGTCCCATGCGTTCTGGCGACGCTTTGCCGAGATCCCGGGAGTGATCGGCATCAAGATCGCCCCGTTCAACCGGTACCAGACGCTCGACGTGGTGCGGGCGGTCGTTGACGCAGGCCGCGAGGACATCGCGCTCTACACGGGCAACGACGATGCGATCGTCGCAGATCTGGTGACCGCGTTCCCTGCGGGCCAGGCAGGCGAGCGCCGAATCATCGGCGGCTTGCTGGGCCACTGGGCGGTGTGGACGTCCAAGGCCGTCGAACTGCTTGCCGAGTGCCATGAGGCGGCGCGTTCGACGCAGGTGCCCGCAACGCTGCTGCGGAAGGGTATCGAGGTGACCGATGCCAACGCCGCATTCTTCGATGCGGCGAACGACTTCGCCGGCTGCATCGCCGGCATCCACGAGGTGCTCCGCCGCCAGGGCCTGCTGACAACGACACGCTGCCTCGACGCCCACGAAACGCTCAGCCCCGGGCAGGCCGAGGAGATCGATCGCGTGTATCGCGCATACCCGCACCTTGCCGACGACGAGTTCGTCGCGCAGCACCTGGACGAGTGGCTGCGGTAGCACGGCGTTCGCTGCTGATGGCGGCAGCTGCGCCGGTGGTCGCCCCTCTGCTGGCGGTCGCCCGGCCGCAGGCAACGGAGGCGGACCTCGTCGTGCTGAACGGCCGGATCCGCACGGTGGATCCCGCAGGCACGGTCGCACAGGCGATTGCCGTCCGTGACGGCAGGATCGTGCTCGTCGGCACGAACGGTGCCGTGCGCGCGCGGCAGGGCAGTGCGACACGCGTCATCGACGCAGGCGGACGCACGGTCATGCCCGGGCTGATCGACAGCCACGTGCATGCACTGATGGCGTCGCGGGTCGAAGCCACGCGGCCGTTCCACACGCTGTCCTCCGTGGGCGAGATCCAGGCATGGATTCGCGCCGAGGCACGGCGGGCACCGGCTCCTTCGTGGATCTGGACACCTCGGGTGTTCCCGACGCGCGTGCGAGAGGGTCGCTTCCCGACTCGTGAGGAACTCGACGCGGCGGCGCCGGGCCGTGCGGTCGTCGTCGACGGCAGCTATGCGTTCGTGCTGAGCCGCGCGGCACTCGACGCCGCCCGCATCACCCGGGACACGGCCGATCCACCTGGCGCCGCGATCGTCCGCGACGCCGACGGCACGCCCACGGGCCTGCTCCGCAACGCCGGACGCCTGCTCGCGCGGTTCAGGCCCGCCGCGGCCGCCATTGCGCCGCTCGACGCGCTCGAAGCACTGCATCGCGTCTACCTGCGCACGGGCATCACGAGCATCGGCGAGCGCAGCGCGGGCATCGACGGGTACCGCGCGTACGAGGCGCTGAAGCGGGACGGCCGGCTGCACGTGCGGGCGACCGTCACGCTCGCGGTGCCCGTAGTGGCGCAGGCGGCCGATGCGCGCGAAGTGATCGGCACATTACCGCTGAAGCCGCGAGAGGGTGACGATCGGCTGAAGGTCGGGCCGCTGAAGATCACCGTCGATGGCGGCATCCTGCTCGGCACGGCGTTCATGCGCGAGCCGTACGGACCGCGCTCCCAGGCTTTGTACGGCGCGCAGGATCCCACGTACCGTGGCGTGCTGTCGATGCCGCGCGAGATCGTGCGCGCGATCGTGGCGGCCGGGCATGCGCAGGGTTGGCAGATGTCGGCGCACGTGACCGGAGACGCCGGGGTGGACGTGGTGCTCGACGCGATCGATGCGGCGCAGCTGTCGTCGCCGCGCGCCGATGCCCGTCACACGCTGATCCACGCCTACTTCCCGACGCCCGACGTGGCGCGGCGCGTGGCGGCGCTCGGCGTGTGCGTGGACACGCAGCCGGCGTGGCTGTACGAGGATGCCGACGTCCTCACGGAGGCGCTCGGCGCGGAGCGGCTCGCGCACTTCGTGGGCCTGCGCACCTGGCGGGACGGCGGGGCGCGCGTGGCCATCAATACCGACCACATGTTCGGCGCCGATCGCGACACGGCGATGAACCCGTTCAACCCGTTCCTGACGATGGCGACGGCGGTCACGCGTCGCAGCGAACGCGGACGGGTGGTGGGCGCTGGCGAGGCGGTCACGCGCGAGCAGGCTTTGCGCATGATGACGATCGACGCCGCGGCGCTCAGCTTCGACGAGGGGGACCGCGGGTCGATCGAGGTCGGTAAGCTCGCCGACCTCGCCATCCTGTCGGACGATCCGCTGACCTGCGCCGCCGACCGGCTCCCGCGCATCGAAGCCGACGTCACCATCGTCGGCGGTGTCGTCGTTCACGAGAGATAGGGCGGGCGCCACCCGCCGGGCAGGGCCCGGCGGCTACAACGGGCGCAAGACCCGGCGGCTACGAGCCATCTTGCGTACGTAGGCGTCGGGCCCTGCCCGACGCGCGGCGTGAGGCGCCGTCGCGGCACGAGAGATCGGTCAGCGCCACCCGCCGGGCGAGGCCCGGCGGCTACGAACCGGGGCACGGCCGGCGGGTACGAACCGCGGCACGGCCGGCGGC
>JAEYZV010000669.1 GCA_023427865.1 Acidobacteriota bacterium | reverse complement strand
CTTCGCGACACTGATGCGAATTGACGGCGATGCCGTGGCGGCGTGGCAGCTGTCGGCCTCGTCGCCGCGGCTTCGCATCGACATGTTGCGCGGTGCGACGACGATGCCACCGGGGCCGGCGCTGCAGAGCCTCCAGGCGCTGCTGCTGCCGACACTCGAGCGGGTGGCGGCGGGAAGCGCGCCATCGCAGGCTGCGGCACCGGTCACCGGCCGGTACGTGAGGCTCGTCCGACCCGGACGCAGCCAGGTGCTCAGCGTCACGGAGGTGCAGGTGATGAGCGGCGGCCGCAACGTCGCGACGGGTGCCCAGGCCACACAATCGAGCACCGTCGCGGGCGGTGCGACGGGGGGGCACGCCTCGCGCGCCATCGACGGGGGCGTGGACATGGCCGCCGGCGCAGGCGGTGATCCGCTGAACGGCACGCACGCGTTCACGAGTGCGGAACCCGACCCGTGGTGGGAGCTCGATCTCGGTGCGGAGCGCGCCATCGATGCCATCGCGCTCTGGCCGGCAGCCCCCGACACCCGCAGCGGGCTGTACCTCGCGGTGCTGGACGCGAACCGCAACGTGCTCTTCGTGCGTGATGCGTTACGCATTGCGCGCGCGCCGGAGACGATCGCCATTGGCGGAGACATGTCCGGAACGGTGGCCGCCGCCGGCATCGCGTTGCTGCCTCACTTCGAGGGGCGTGAGCAGGACGGCGTGGCGGTGCTCGCCTCGTTCATGCGCGACCCCGCGCATCGGCAGGCCGCCATGGCGGCGATCAGACGGCTGCCGCCGAGCACGTGGCCCGAGGACCGCATCGCGCCGCTGGCCGACATCGTGCTCGACCATGTACGGAGCATTCCGCCGGCCGATCGCACCGGGCCGGCGTTCCTCGATGCCGTCGGCTTCGGCCACGAGCTGGCGACGCGCATGCCGGCGGCCGAACGCGAGCGCTTCTCCCGTGCGCTCGACGAGCTCGTGGTCCGCATCATCCGCATCGAGGCGGTCGCCTCCCAGATGCGCTACGACATCACGCGGTTCACGGTTGCCGCCGGCGAGGAAGTCGTCATCGAGTTCGTCAACCGTGACGAGATGCCGCACAACCTGCTCGTCACCAAGGAAGGCGCGCTCGAGACGGTGGCGTTGAAGGCCGAGGCGATGGTGTCCTCGCCCGATGCGTTCGGCAAGAGCTTCATCCCCGACACCCCTGAAGTGCTGTTCTCGATCCGGCTGCTCCAGCCCGGCGAGACGGTGCAGGCGCGGTTCAAGGCGCCGTCGGCACCTGGCAGCTATCCGTTCGTCTGTACCTTCCCCGGCCACTGGCGGACCATGAACGGCACCGTCGACGTGGTCCGTGCTCCCGCGCAGGTGTCCCAGCCATGACGACGCGTCAGCTGTTCGACCTGAAGTGGTCGCTCGTGTTCGCGCTCATCGGCATGGTGAGCCTGGCCTTCGTTGTCGGCACGAGCGAGGCGCCGGCGCAGGGGCGGCCGCCGCACGTGGTGTTCGTGACCGGAGACGACGAGTACCGGTCCGAGATCACGAAGCCGATGATCGCGGCGATGCTCGAGAAGCGGCACGGGCTCCGGACGTCGGTGGCGTACGCCAGGCCGATCCCGCAGACGAAGGACAACATCGAGGGGCTCGAGGCCCTCGAGTCGGCCGACCTCATGGTGATGTACACACGGTTCCGTCGACTGCCCGACGACCAGCTCGCGCGCATCACGAAGTACGTCGCATCCGGCAAGCCGATCGTCGGACTGCGCACGAGCACGCACGCGTTCCTCTACCCGGAGGGCAGCCCGCACGTCGCGCTCAACGACGGGTTCGGCCGCGACGTCTTCGGGCAGAAGTGGATCACGCATCACGGCAACAAATCCACGACGTCGGTGACGCTGAACGCGGCGCAGGCGCAGCACCCGATCCTGCGTGGCGTGTCGCCGTTCCAGGCGCGCTCGTGGCTCTACCACGTCGAGCCGCTCGACGGACCGGCGACCGTGCTGCTGCAGGGCGAATCGCTGAACTCGCAGCAGGCCGGCAAGCATGACACCTACCCGCCACGCCAGCCCGTGGCGTGGACGCGCGAGCACAAGGGCGCGCGCGTGTTCTTCACGACGCTCGGCCATCCTGCAGATTTCGAGCACGAGTCGATGCGGCGGCTCGTCGTGCAGGGCATCCTCTGGGCGCTGGGCCGCGACATTCCGTCAGGAGGCGTTGACGCGACTCCCGTGACGCCGTACGTCGCTCCCGAAAGCTTCGATTTGTCGAAGGTGCCGAAGGGATAGAGCGAGACTCGGGATTCGGGATTCGGGACTCGGGATTGGGATTGGGATTGGGAACGCGGACGGTAGGGCGCGCTCCCCGAGCGCGCCGGCCGGCGCGGTTCGCGGCTGCGCGCGAGCCGACGTCTTCCTCAGTCGGTCCGGCGTGCAGTGACGTCGTGTCGCACCGGGTTACACTGCGCCCCACATGGAGGGACAGGCGTTCGTCATCCGGAGGGCCGGCGTCGCGGACGCCGACGTCATTGCACGGCATCGCGCGGACATGTTCCGTGACATGGGTCAACTGTCGGACGAGTGGCGGCCCGTGCTGATGGCGCACACGGCCAACGTCCTGCGCACCGATCTCGAGTCGGGCGAGTACGTGGGCTGGCTCGCCTCACCGGCCGCCGATCCGGCCACGATCGTCGGCGGTGGCGGCGCGCTGTTGCGCAGGCGGCTCGCGCGCATCGCGGGAAGCGGGGCGTACGCGACCCTTGCGCCAGGATTGGAAGCCCTCATCGTGAACGTCTATACCGAGCCCGAGTGGCGTCGCCGCGGCGTGGCGCGGCGCATCGTCGAAGAGATCGTCGCGTGGGCGCGCGCGAACGGCCGCGACACCATCGTCCTGCATGCGTCACAGGACGGGCGTGGGCTGTACGAGTCGATCGGGTTCCGGGCGACCAACGAGATGCGCTACGTCGGCCCGCCGCGGACGTAGCTGACCGCGACGCTCAGGGAAACGCCGTCGTCGCTGCGGCAGCGAAGCACCGTGCACGCGGCCGGGGACGCACCGCCACCGACCCGGTCCAACCCCAGGGTTCACGGCCCAAGGAGGCCCCATTGTCCATTGCAGTCGTGAGATTGGGGAGCCCTCGCGGGCGCAATGAAGGACTTCGGATCGGCACGGTGCGGCGGCCGCCGCGCGGGGTGCCGAAGGCCGAGTTCGCCTCGCGCGACTTCTACGACGTGTGGCTGCCGAACCTCGCGCCGAGCGAGGCGCTCGTGAAGGAGGCGCTGCATGCGGAGGACGAACGCGCCTGGAAGGCGTTCGAGCGCAAGTACCGCGCCGAGATGAAGAAGGCCGAGGCCGCGCATCTGCTCGACTTGCTCGCGGCGCTCTCCCACGGCACCAACGTCGCCGTCGGCTGCTACTGCGAGAACCAGGAGCGCTGTCATCGGTCGATCCTGAAGCAACTGCTCGCAGAGCGAGGCGCCGGCCTCGCCTGACCGGCGTTGGGTGCTTGGTCCGGCCGCTGACGTCTGGCAGAATCGCTGTGCCGTTGTGCGGGCCCATAGCTCAGCGGTCAGAGCCGCCGGCTCATAACCGGCCAGTCCCAGGTTCGAATCCTGGTGGGCCCACTTCTCCTCGCTGCGCTCGTCGAGTGGGACCCACCAGCCTTCAGGCCCTTCGGCTCCGGTCCTCCGGACCTCGCCTGTGGGCTCGAATCCGTGCACTCCTTGCCGCGACGCGGGGAAGTGGCGGGCCCATAGCCGTTCCGCTCCTTCGGGTGCGGTCCTGCGGACCTCGCATGCGGGCTCGAATCCGTCCGGCCGCCTCACGAGCCTTCGTCCCGCGCGCTCCGATTCTGCGCGGCCCGCGCGGGCGGACCCGGTTCACGGTGCCATCGTGTTCGCGACCCGGCGGCCGAAGCGCGATGCCGTGAGCGTCACGTCGGCGCGGCTCCACGCCTTCTTGTATCGCGCCTCGACGATGGCCGCGTCGGCTTCCTTGCCTTGCGCGCGCAGCGCCTGCACGAGTCCGAAGAGGGCCCACCCGTTGTCGCGATTCCGCCTGAGGTCCTCCCAATACACCGTCTCGGCTTCACGCGGCCGGCCGGCCTCGAGCAGGACGGCGCCGAGCGCCAGGCGCGACGGCGAGTGCCACTCGGACGGCTCGGTGTAGACCAGACCATCTTCCAGCCGTACCGCCTCCTCGAGCCGCGCGACGGCCGTCTTGTAGTCGCCGCGCGCCGCGGCCATCTCGCCGCCCAGCACGGCGGGGCCGATCGAGAGGATGGACCGCGCGGTGTTCGGGGAGAACAGTGGCTGCTCGAGGCTCGCGTCGCGCAGCAGAACCTCCAGCGCCGACAGTTCGCGTCCTGCCCCTTCGATATCACCGGTCGCGACGAGCGCCTGGCCCCGCGCGTAGTGCCACGCACCGCGCAGGAAGGCATTGGTCGGCCCCGGATCGGGCTGCTGGAGGATCTCCTGCCACCGTCCGAAGCGCACGAGCGCCCAGTAGGGCACGACGCGGAAGCCGGCAAGCAGCGGCAACTCCGCCAGCTGCTCATCGGTGACCTTCGAGGCGACCTTGTGCGCGGCATCGAGCGCGGCGGCGCTCTGACCATCGGCCGCCGCGGCGAACCAGAGGAAGTGCACGTTGTGCGGGTAGTACGCCATCGGGTACAGGCCCTGCGCACGGCACTGCGTGATGTAGTCCTCGTCGGCGGCCGCGGCGAGCTGGTTGCTCTTCATCGCGTCGGCGTACCGGCCGACGCGCTGGTAGATGTGCGACGGCATGTGCACCATGTGGCCCGCTGCCGGCATCAGCGTCAGCAGGCTGTCGGCCGCACGTTCGGCGCGCTCTGGCGTCGGCGTCGCCTCGACGAGGTGGATGTACATGTGCAGCGCTCCCGGGTGTTTCGGGTGCGCCTCCATCACGCGCTCGGTGAGCGCCACGATTTCGGCGGTGCCTTCGTGCGGTCGCCCGTCCGGCATCCAGTAGCCCCACGGGCGCAGGTCCATCATCGACTCGACGTAGAGCATCGCGATGTCGGGATCGGCGGGGAAGCGCTCGTGCACCGAGCGCATGGCCGCGGCGTACGCCCGGTCGTTGGCGGTCCGCTGCTCGGCCGACCCGGAGTAGCGCAGGGCCAGCGCATCGATGAGCGCGCGCTCGCGGGGCGTGGCACGTGCTTTCAGCGATTGCGCCTTGCGCACCAGTTCGAGCGCGTGCGGCTCCTCGTTGGGTTCCATCAGCGCGTTGATGTTCGGCCCGAGCACCAGAGCCTGCCCCCAGTAGGCCATCGCCAGACCGTCGTCCAGGCGCGCCGCCTCGCGGAAGGCGCGCCGTGCCTCCGCGTGGTTGAAGCCGTACGCGAGGTTCAGGCCCTGATCGACGAAGCGTTGGGCGCCGGCGTGCGTCGTGCTGACGCGGAACGTGTGCGAGCCGAGGTTCTGCAGCCGCGGCGCGAGTTGGCCATCGGGGCCGGCCTTTGCAGCCTCGGGCGCTTCGGCGTAGTGCTTGTGGGATCCGGATGAGGCGGCGTCCTGCGCGCGTCCAGCCGCGGGCATCACGGATGAACAAAGCAGGAATGCGAGTGCGATGCTGCGGGATGCGGCAGCCATGAGACCTCCTCGGCAAGGGGAACCTGCGGCATCCGCGTCTGGTGCGGCAGGACCGTCCAGACGCGCGGGAGGGCGCTATGAGGATACGCCAGGACGCTCGGCCGGGTGCTCTATTCCGGGGTTTCCATGTACGGCATGGGCGGAACGATGCCGTTCAGGCGCGCGTAGACCGTCAGGGCGCCTCGATGGTGCGCGGTGTGGTCGGTGAGGGCGCCGATGACGGCAAAGCGGGGCTCGCCGCCCATGATGGGTCCGGGCGGCAATGGTGCCAGCAACTCCTGATCGCTCTTGTCGGCGAAAGCGCGCTTGGCCGCCTCGGTTGCGCGGTCGAACCACTCACGTGCAGCCGTAAGGGACGTGCACGCGGTGACGTCACGCTCCATCCGCTCGAAGTCGAGGTCGAAGCCCTCCGGGCGGAATGCGCCATCGGCGAACCACTCGATCGTCTGCGCTGCGTGCGCCACCTGTTGCGCTGCCGTCCGCATGCCGCTCGCGGGCGCAAACGCCGACAGGGTTTCGGTGAGGCCGCGGGTCGATCTGTTGAAGTACTCCCTGGCCGCGTCGAGTTCACTCTGGGCTCGCTGAGCAAGTGTCATGCGCCGTCTCCCGTGAGGCCCCGCCGGGTGCGGCGTGAGCCGCCGGCATCTTCGTACCTGTCTGGCGCCGATGCAAGGGCCGCGCACCCCGATGACGATCGGGCGGGGACGGATGGAGTGCCGGAGGGTGGCTCTGCCGATCCGCCCCGTGCACCCGATGTGGCGCTATCATGATCCCGCGCCGACACCCGCCGACAGCTGAGAAGAACCGTCGAGTCCGTCGACGCGGACAGGAGGGCTCGTGCCCATCTACCTCGAGGTGGCGCCGGCAAACGCCACGCCGGTGTCGAGTGGAAGGCAGGTGCTGGAGGGCCATCAGTGCCTCGTGTTCTATCTCGGAAGCACGCCGACGTCCCGCGTCCCCCACGCCGGCGGTCTGAACGTCGCCCTGGCCGATGGGTCGGTCCGGATGGCCAGGGATCTCGCCGAGATTGCCGCGCAGTTGTCTCGCACACCGTCCAGCGCCGACATGATCATCGTGGGACCGGCCAACCAGGTCGGGTACGTCACCACGCGCTGGCAACTGACGCCAGGCAGCCGGCAGGTTCCAGCGCTCGGTCTGACGAGCAGCGGCGGTGAGGCCGTGCTCATCGGACTGCTGTTGCCGGCCGTCCAGGCGGCGCGCGAAGCCGCCCGCACGAAAGCTCCCTCGGCGGCCATGAAGCAACTCGGCAGTGTGGTCGGTCCGTCAGGGCACGTCTTCGTGGTCGGCAGTCAAGGCGAGTTGCTCTCGGTCTAGTCCCGGCGACCGGCACGTCGGGTCCGACCGTCTCCGATGGCGCGAACGCGCCGGCGGCGGGGCAGGTGCGTCCGCCATGCGCCTGCGGCACTCAGCCCTCGAACGACAACAGGGGCGCCTCTCAGCGAGGTGCCCCTGTGTCGACGTTCGCAGGAGAACGTGTCCGCCGTCGCCTACGAGCGGCCCTCGAGGAACGCCTCGAGCTTGCGGCTGCGCGACGGGTGGCGCAGCTTGCGCAGCGCTTTGGCCTCGATCTCCCGGATGCGCTCAGTCTCCCGGTGCGATCTTGTTCATCCGCAGGTAGGTGACGAGATTGCCGTAGTGGAGACTCGTGTGCGCGAGCAAGTGGCTCGCGTAGTAGCTCTTCACGCGCGCCGCCCGTGGCGTCTTGACCTCTTCGGCCAGGGTGGCGTCCGTGGCCGCCGCCAGCGCCTCATCACAGAACGCGAAGGCGGCGTTCACCGCGGCGAGCACCTCCGGCTTGGCGAGCGTCGCATCTGCGTCGACCTTCGGTCGCTGGCCCGGCGCGCCCTTGAATCCAGAGCAGATGCTGTAGCTCGCATCCGCGATGTGCAGGAGCATCTTGCGGAACGTGTAGACGTCGGGGGTCGGCTGGTATCCGTAGAGAGACTCCGGCGCCTTCTGCGCGGCGGCGACGACGCTTGCCTTCACGTCGGCGAACTCCCCGCGGATGCCATCCATCGCGCGCGACTGCGCCTGTGCGCTCGTCCCCACACCCAGCGCTATCATCACCGCCACACACGCCTGCCGGTTGATGGCTCTCATGTTCCGCCTCCTTGCGTGCGGGCAGTCTAACTGACTGGCGGTCGCGATACCCGTGCGCGTCGCGCCGAAGCGCGACGTCTGCAGCCAGGGCGGTCGCGCATGTCTGGTACGAACGCGTGCCGGTGGGAGCGGTGGCGGCATGCCAACACACGCTGTTCACGACGGAGGTTGGCTGATGCGACGCGTCCTCGTACTCTGCACGTCGGTGATCGTGCTGCTGACGTCATCAGGCCTGGCGCAGGTCGCCGTGCCACCCACGCGCGTCATGGCCGACGGGCGGACGTGGACCGCGCGTAACCTCGACGTGCCGGATGCCGAGTCGTTCTGCTACGACGCCGACGAGAACCAGTGCCGCCGCCTCGGGCGGCTCTACACGTGGCAGGCCGCGCTGCGTGCCTGTGGCAGCCTCGGGCCGGGCTGGCGGCTCCCGAGCGACGCCGACTGGCGATCGCTGGCGCAACGCTACGGCGACGTGCGTGGCGACGACGGCCGGTTCGGCAGCGAGGCGTACGACGCCCTGCTCGCGGGTGGCCGATCCGGTTTCGAGGCCGTGCTCGGGGGTGGGCGCTCCCCGGATGGAACATACGGCCGCGGCGACGCCCATGGCTTCTACTGGACGGCGAGCGAGAGCGGACCGTCGACGGCCGTCTTCTACAACTTCGGCAAGGGTTCGCGCGGGCTCTACCGCCAACCCGCGGGCCCCAGGGACAGCGCGTTCGCCGTCCGGTGCGTCAAGGACTGACTGCTTCAATCCCTGCTGCAGCCTGGTGGCGACCGCCTGCACCTCGTCCAGCACCCGGAGCAGATTGCCGCTCCACAGCTTGGCGATCTGCGCCTCCGTGTAGCCGCGCTGCACCAATTCGAGCGTGACGTTGAACGTGTCGTCGGCGCCGTTCCAGCCGTTCACGCCGCCGCCGTCGAAGTCCGACGAGATGCCGACGTGGTCGATGCCGATCTTCTTCACGAGGTAGTCGATGTGATTCACGAAGTCGCCGACGTTGGCCCGCGGCTGCGGGTGTGCGCGGTTGACCTCCTGCATGGCCGCGCGGTAGGCGGCAAACTGCAATCTCGACGACGAGCAGCTCGAGGCGCTGCGGAAGAATGGCGGCGTCGTGCAGGCGGTGGCGTTCGACGCGATTGAGCTCGGCGATCTACGGATTGAGGAAGCCCGCTCCCGGCATCGGCCTCGACCGCTCAGTCCTGCCGAAGCGCCGCCATCGGGGGCGAGAGGATGGCGAGGCTGACGCGCGGGACAGGACCCGCGCATCAGCGATCAGGTAGGCGCTACGAGCGGCCCTCGAGAAACGCCTTGAGCTTGCGGCTGCGCGACGGGTGGCGCAGCTTGCGCAGCGCCTTGGCCTCGATCTGCCGGATGCGCTCGCGCGTGACGGCGAAGTTCTGGCCAACCTCCTCGAGCGTGTGCTCGCTGCCGTCGCCGACGCCGAACCGCATCTTGATGACGCGCTCTTCACGCGGCGTCAGCGTCTTCAGCACGTCATCGGTCTGTTCCTTGAGGTTCAGGTTGATGACGGCTTCGGCCGGCGACACGATGTTGCGGTCCTCGATGAAGTCGCCGAGGTGCGAATCCTCCTCCTCGCCGATCGGCGTCTCGAGCGAGATCGGTTCCTGGGCGATCTTGAGGACCTTGCGGACCTTCGCAACCGGGATGTCCATGCGCTGCGCGATCTCTTCCGACGTCGGCTCGCGTCCGAGTTCCTGCACCAGCGCACGCGAGGTACGAATCAGCTTGTTGATCGTCTCGATCATGTGCACCGGGATGCGGATGGTGCGCGCCTGATCGGCGATCGCGCGGGTGATGGCCTGGCGAATCCACCACGTCGCGTAGGTCGAGAACTTGTAGCCGCGCCGGTACTCGAACTTGTCGACCGCCTTCATCAGGCCGATGTTGCCCTCCTGAATCAGGTCGAGGAACTGCAGGCCACGGTTCGTGTACTTCTTGGCGATGGACACCACGAGCCGCAGGTTGGCCTCGACGAGCTCCTTCTTGGCCTGCTCGGCCTGCATCTCGCCGCGGTAGATCGTCTCGAGCGTGTGGCGCAGGCGCTCGGGCGTCTCCTCGAGATCGGCCGACATCTGCTGGACAGCCGCACGCAGGTCCTTCTGCTTCTTGAGGAGGACCTTCTTCTCCTCCTCTTTCAGCTTCGGCTTGCGGCCCTTGGCGGTCGGGTTCACCTGCCGCTCGATCTGGTCGGCCTCGCGCTGCAGCTTCTGCACCGCCTCGACCTGCTCCTTGATTTCCTCGATCAGGCGGCGCTTGACGACCTCGGTGAACTCGATGCGCCGGATCGCCTTCGAGATCTGCACGCGCTTGCGCAGCATCGACCAGCGCGCCTTGCGCCACTTGCCCAGTTCCGCCTTGGTCTTGCCCTTCTTGAGCGTCGCGAACTTGGCCTCGGCCGTCTTGTAGGCGGCGATCGCCTTCTTCACGGCCTCGATCTGCTTGAGGACTTCCTTGGCGCGCTCCTCGAGGCGGTCCTCGGTCACTTCCTCGTCGGTGAAGATCGCGATCTCGCGGATGGTGCGCTGGCCCGCCTTGAGCTGCTCGCCCATCTCCAGGATCTTCCTGGCGACCGTCGGCGTCCGCGAGATCGACTTGATCACCGCGAGCTTGCCGCGCTCGATGCGCTTGGCGATCTCGACCTCGCCCTCGCGCGTGAGCAGCGGCACCGTGCCCATCTCGCGCAGGTACATGCGCACCGGATCGTTGGTCTTGTCGAGCGCACCGGGGGTGAGATCGAGCTCCGGCTCCTCGCCCGTGTCCGGGCGGTCCAGCATCTTGTCCTCGCGGTACTTCTGCTCGGACTCGACGACCTCGATGCCCGCGTTACCGAAGGTGCTGAACAGGTCCTCAAGCTCCTCGGCCGACGAGGTGATGTCGGCCGGAAGCACCTCGCTGACCTCGTCGTACAGGAGATAGCCCTTCTCCTTCCCGATCGCGATCAGGTGACGTACTTCGTCGTACTTGTCCTCGATGGACACGTCGGCTTGGCCTCGGCCCCCACGCGGGGCAGTGGGGCGTTCTTCGATTGTCACTTCAGGCCCTCTGTCTCTTTCAACGCTTTCGCGAGTTCGAGCTTTCGTTGCAGGAGCGCCCGCAGGCGCGCGCTGGTCTCCGCCGTTGGCGGTCCCTGGAGCGCGTCGACTTCGAGATTCAGCGCGACCAGTTCGGCTTTCAGCCGTCGCCTCTGGATGTCCTCGACGCACACCGCGGCCGGCTGTACGGCCTCCCCGCTCATCGTCAACCCGGTGACCCACCGGCGCTCCTCTTCTGTTAGACGTGCAAGCAGTTGGCCCGGCAGCTGGTCCGGGTCCTGCACGTCGAGGCTCTGCACCAGGCGGAAGAGCCGCCCGGTACGCACGTGCTCGAGGTCGGCCTCCTCGAGCTCCTCCACGGCCGCCAACGCCTCGTGAGGCGTCGTCAGCAGGCCGACAATCAGGTCCTTCTCCGCCCAGCTGAGTGGCACCGAGGACCTGCGGGCAGCCGGAGACAGCTCCACCTGTCTCGTCACCGCTGCCTTGCGAATCTCCTGCCGGACCGTGTCCTCGCCGACCTGCGCCCGCACCGACAACCGGTCGGCGAACTGATCGCGCGCCAGCGCATCCGGGATTCGCGCCGCCACCGCCAGCATCTCGTTCAGGAACGCGACGCGCCCGGTGGAATCCTTGACGTTGTGACGCGTCGCCGCGCGGTCGAGCACGAAGTCGAGGTATGGACGCGCCTGCTCGACCTGCGCGCCGTACGCGGCGCCGCCATGGCGCCGCACGAAGGTATCGGGATCTTCGCCCTCCGGCAGCAGGGCCACGCTCACCTGGAACCCTTCGGCCACGAGCAGATCTCCCGACTTCACCGCCGCGTTCTGCCCGGCGCCGTCCGCATCGAAACTGAGGATCACCCTCGACGCGAACCGCCGCAGCGTCTGCGCCTGCGCCTGCGTCAATGCCGTCCCGCTCGACGCCACCACGTGCGGCACGCCTCCCTGCCAGGCCTGCACCACGTCGAAGTAGCCTTCCACTAATACGACGCAGCCCGCCTTCCTGATGGCGTGCTTGCTCAGGTGCAGCCCGTAGAGCACCCGGCCCTTCGTGTACAGCGGCGTCTCGGGCGAGTTCAGGTACTTGGGCACCTGGTCGTCGGTCATCGCCCGTCCGCCGAAGGCCACCACCGACCCACCCTCTCGATGGATCGGAAACAGCAGCCGGTTCCGGAAGCGATCGACGATGCCGCCGCCGTCGCGCTGGACGGCGAGCCCCCCGCGGACGAGCTGCGGCGGTGAGAACCCCTGCTGCCTGAGATGCCGGATCAGCGCGTCACGTGACGCGGGGGCGTACCCGATCCCAAACGTCGCAATGGCCTCGTCGCGGACATCCCGCCGCACGAGCAGCTCGCGCGCGGCGGCGCCCGCCGGACCCGCCAGCTGCTCGGCATAGAACGTGCGCGCCAGCTCGTGCGCCTTCAGCAATCCTTCGCGCTCGGCCTCCTCGGCCTGCGCCTCGGGCGACGAGGGCGCCTCGGGCAACGTGATACCGAAGCGCGCCGCCACCCGCTTGACGGCGTCCTGGAACCCCACGCCCTCCTGGAGTTCCACGAACTTGAACACGTCGCCACCCTGGCCGCAGCCGAAACAGTGGAAGAACCCCTTGTCACGGTTCACCGTGAACGAGGGTGTCCGTTCGCCGTGGAACGGGCACAGGCCCTTGTAGGTGGCGCCGGCCCGCCGCAGCGGCACGTACTCCTGCACCACCTGCACGATATCTGCCGCGTGCCGGATCTGGTCGATGAGCTCCCGTGGGTAGCGCACCGGCCGGTCCTACTCCTTCAACTCCACCATCGTGACCGCACTGCCGCCCATGTCGTTGGGCGCCGGGGCGGCACGCAACACGAGCGGGTGCGCCGCCAGGTAGCCGCTCAAGGCCTGGCGCAGACGTCCGGTACCGTGTCCGTGGATGACGCGCACCGTCCGCAGCTCCTGCATCGCGGCTTCGTCGAGGAACTTGTCGGCGCGATCGATGGCCTCGTCCACCGTGCAGCCGATCACGTTCAGGTCGGCGCCAGTGCCGGTCCGTTCTCCGCGAGCGGCCAGGCGCACGGTCACCGCTGGCGCCGCAGCCTGTGCCGCGCCGCCAATCCGGCGCAGCTCGCCCAGCCTGACGCGCATGCGCTTGCCGTTGACGTCCACCTCGGCGTCCCGACCGGTCAGCGACGTCACCACGCCCTGGAGACGGAGCGGCCCGACCTCCACGCGATCGCCCACCTTTGCTGCCGCGCTGGCACCGCTCGCCGCAGCTTCAGCGGGCGAGCCCACGATGGTCCCTTCAGGCGACGCGCCTTCCCGCACACGCTCGGCGATGGTGTCGAGGGCCGCCCGCGCCGACACGCGCAGGTCGCCGGTCACCCCGGTCGGGATCGGCGCGACGTGCTTCTGCTGCTTCTTCTCGAGGGCCGCGGCCTGCTGGCGCAGGTCGGCGACCACCTTGTCGACCTCGGCACGCGCCTCGCGCAGCTGCTCGTTGAGGCGCTGTTCCAGCTTGCGCGTGAACTGCGCCTCGCGATCCCGCAGCGCCTCCTCGCGGGCCTTCAGCTGGCGCTCGGACGCCTCGGCCTGCGCCCGCGCCTGCGCCGCGAGCCGGCGCTCGTGATCGAGCGACTGCAGCTGGTGATCCAGCTTGGCCATCTGCTCGGAGAGGCGCGCCTGGTTGTCGTCGCGCCACGTGGCCGCCGCGTCGAGCACCGGCCTCGGCAGCCCCAGCCGCGCCGCGATCTGGAACGCCAGGCTCCCGCCGGGCGACCCGTAGATCAACCGGTAGGTCGGCGCGAACGTCTCGGCCTCGAAGCCGAACGCCGCGCACGTCACGCCGGGCGTGCTCGTCGCGTACGACTTGATCGTCTCGTAGTGCGTCGTCGCGATGACGATCGCGGCGCGTTGCCGGAAGTGGTCGATGATGGCCACGCCGAGCGCCCCGCCCTCGACCGGGTCGGTGCCGTTGCCCACCTCGTCGAGCAGCACGAGCGCCGGCAGCTTCAGCGCCCGGTCCATCGACACGATGCTCGTCATGTGCCACGAGAACGTGCTCAGGTTGGCGGCAATCGACTGCTCGTCGCCGATGTCGGCAAACACGCTGCGGAACACCGGCAGCCGCGACCCCGCTTCGGCCGGCACGAAGAGGCCCGCCTGCGCCATGAGCACCGCAAGCCCCGCGGTCTTGAGTGCCACCGTCTTGCCACCCGTGTTCGGCCCGGTGATCACGAGCGCCTTGGACGGCGGGACGACGAGCAGGTCGCTGGCAACCGGCTCGGTCTCACGCGGCACGCGTCCCTCGGCGGCGGGCAGGCGGCGGGCCACGGCCGGAATCAGCAGCGGGTGGCGCGCATGGCGCAGTTCCAGCCGGCCATCGTGCGAGAGCGCGGGACGCACGCCGTTGAACGACATCGAGAAGCGCGCGCGCGCCTGGATCACGTCCAGATCGGTGGCCGCATCGATCGTCGTCTGCAGGTCGTCCGGCCGCGCCCTGTAGGCGTCGGTCAGCGCGAGCAGGATGCGCCGCACCTCCTCGGCTTCCTGCTCCTCGAGCGCGACGATGTCGTTGTTGACCTCGACGGTGCTCAGCGGCTCTAGGTACAGGGACTGGCCGCTCGCAGAGGCCCCGTGCACGAGTCCCGGGATGGCGCTGCGGTGCTCGGCGCGCACGACGAGCACGTAGCGGCCGCTCCGTTCGGTGACGACCTGTTCCTGCAGGTACCTGGCCGTGTCGCGTCCGCGCAGGTAGGACTCGAGCGTGCCGCGCAGGCGCTGCCGCTGCTTGCGGAGCCGATCACGCAGGCTCGCGAGCGCCGGGCTGGCATCGTCGACGACGTCGCCGTGCTGGCC
>JAEYZV010000661.1 GCA_023427865.1 Acidobacteriota bacterium | reverse complement strand
ACTGCATGGAGGCGTTCTTCGGCTGGTACAGCGCCAACCAGTTCGAGTCCTACATGATCCTCAACCGCATGACCGGGCCGTACGCCGGCTACTACTGGGCGCTGATCTTCTGCAACGGCGTGGTGCCACAGCTGCTGTGGTCGCGGAAGGTGCGCACGTCGGTGCTGCCGCTCTTCGCGGTGTGCATGGCCGTCAACGTCGGCATGTGGCTGGAGCGCTTCGTGATCGTCATCACGTCGCTGCACCGCGACTTCCTGCCCGGCGCGTGGGGGATGTACTACGCGACCCGCTGGGACTGGGCCACCTTCATCGGCACGATGGGCCTGTTCCTGACGCTCTTCTACCTGTTCATCCGTGTGCTGCCCATGATCTCGATCTTCGAGCTCCGCACGCTCACGCCGGCCGCCCACGCCAAGGGGGAGGCGCACCATGGCTGAGACCGCGAAGGTGCCGGCCCTGCACGGCGTGATGGCCGAATTCACCGACGCCACCGAGTTGCTGCGCGCCGCCAAGGCCGCCTACGCCGAAGGCTACCGGCACATGGACGCCTACACGGCCGCGCCGGTGCACGGCCTGGCCGAGGCGCTCGGTCACGACGACCGCCGCGTGCAGAAGCTCACGTTCATCGGCGGCGTGCTCGGGCTCCTCGGCGGCTTCGGGCTCTGTTACTGGACGTCGGTGATCGACTACCCGCTGAACATCGGCGGGCGGCCGCTCAACAGCTGGGTGGCCTTCTCGATCCCGACGTTCGAGACGACGATCCTGCTGGCGGCGCTGGCCACGGCCGGCGGCATGCTCGCGCTCAACGGCCTCCCGCAGCCCTATCACCCCGTGTTCAACGTCGAGGCGTTCCGCAAGACCGCGACGAGCACGGGCTTCTTCCTGTGCCTCGAGGCCACCGACCCGCGATTCGATCTCACGCGGGCCAGGGCGTTCCTCGAAGGGCTGCACCCGAAGGCGATCAACGAGGTGAACGCGTAGTCATGGGCCACGCATCGACAATTGCGCGGACGGCCCGGAAAGCCGTCCCCACGAGCCTGCGGGTCGCGACGGTCGGCGGGGTGTTGCTGGCTGCGGCACTCGTCACCGGCTGCCGGCAGGACATGCACGACACGCCGCGCTACGAGGCGCTCGAGCAGAGCGACTTCTTCGCCGACAAGCGTGCGATGCGCCCGATTCCCGAGGGCGCGGTCGCGCGCGGCAACCTCCGCGACGACGACGTGTTCTACACGGGCAAGGTCGACCAGGAGCCCGTCCACGAACTGCCGCCGCAGGTGACCGTCGACCAGGCGCTGCTCGACCGCGGCCAGAGCCGGTTCGGCATCTACTGCGCGCCCTGCCACTCGGAGCTCGGCGACGGCAACGGGACGGTCGTGCAGCGCGGCTTCAAGCGCCCGACGTCCTTCCACGACCCGCGCCTGCGCGAGGTCGCCATCGGCTACTTCTACGACGTGATCACCAACGGCTTCGGACAGATGCCCGACTACGCCGCGCAGGTCAAGCCGGCCGATCGCTGGGCGATTGCGGCCTACATCCGCGCACTGCAGCTGAGCCAGGGCGCCACCGTGGACGACGTGCCCGCCGACCAGCGGGGCACGCTCGACGCGCCGGCCGCCGGTGCTGCCACCGAGGCGTCCCACGGAGGAGGGGCCGCGCATGACTGAGCCCACGCTCAACCCGGCTGATTTCCAGGCACCTTCGCAGATCGACACGCTGCAGAAGGTCGGCCTCGGCCTCGGCGTGCTCGGCCTGATCGGCCTCGCCGTCGGCTTTGCCACCGATCCCACGCAGTTCTACCGCTCCTACCTGCTGGCGTACATCTTCGTGCTCGGCATCCCGCTCGGCA
Source organism: Acidobacteriota bacterium (assembly GCA_023427865.1). Taxonomy (GTDB): domain Bacteria; phylum Acidobacteriota; class Vicinamibacteria; order Vicinamibacterales; family Vicinamibacteraceae; genus Luteitalea. The sequence goes on along the minus strand of JAEYZV010000661.1, from coordinate 5,346 downwards.
GCCTGACGCTGCTGATGGTGCACCACCTGTCGGGCGGCCGCTGGAGCCTCGTGCTGCGGCGGACGTTCGAGGCCGGCGCGCGCACCATCCCGTTGATGGCGCTGCTGTTCATCCCGATCGTGATCGGCATCCACTCGATTTACGAGTGGTCGCACGCCGACGTGGTGGCCAACGACGCCATCGTCCGGCACAAGGTCGCCTACCTGAACACGACCGGCTTCACGCTGCGGGCGGTCGCCTACTTCGTCATCTGGTCGGTGATGGCGCTGCTGCTGGCCCGCTGGTCGGCGCAGCAGGACACCGAGAGCTTCCCGCTCGATCGCTTCAACAAGATCGCCGGGCCCGGCGTGCTGATCATGGGCCTGACGGTGACCTTCGCCTCGGTCGACTGGGTCATGTCGCTCGACCCGCACTGGTTCTCGACGATCTTCGGGCTCTGGTTCCTGATGGGGATGGCGCTCACCGCCCTGGCGTTCGCCGTCGTCGTGGCGGCGCTGCTGCACAAGAACACGCACATGGCGAAGGCGCTGTCGGCCGACCGGTTCCACGACTACGGCACGCTGCTCTACGCCTTCATCATGCTGTGGGCGTACCTGTCGTACTCGCAGTTCCTGATCGTCTGGTCGGCGAACCTGCCCGAGGAGATTCCGTACTACCTGCGCCGGTTCGGCAATGGCTGGCAGGCGGTGTCGCTGGTGATCGTGGCCGGGCACTTCGTGCTGCCCTGGCTGCTGCTGCTCTTCAGGTCGGTGAAGCGGATTCGCAAGCGCCTGGTGGCCATCGCCGCCTTCATGCTCGTGATGCGCTTCCTCGACGTCTTCTGGCTCGTCGCGCCGTGGGTGAAGCAGGGCCCGCTCGGCGTTCACTGGATGGACATCGCTGCGGTCGTGGGGTTGCTCGGCATCTGGACCGGCGCGTTCTGCTACCTGCTCAAGGGCCGCGCCCTGCTGCCGGTCGGCGATCCCTACCTCCCCGAGGCATTGGCAGATGGCCACTGAACACCAGCATCACCACGGCTCGCACGGTGAAGAGGGCGGCGCGCCGATCAACCACGAGACCACCGACATCTCGCTCGAGAACGTCGGCAGGCTGGCGATTGGCTTCTCGCTGGTGCTGCTCGTGGTGCTCGGCGTGATGTACGGGAGTTTCCGCCTCCTCGACCGCCGCGCCAACGCCGCCGACGTCACGCGCCAGCGCGCCATCGCCGCGGGCCGCGACCCCGGCACCGCGCCGATCGCCGGGCTCGTGGACGCGCCCAACGCGGCCGACACGGTCGGGCGTCCCGTGGGCGGGCCGAAGCTGTTGACCGACGAGCCGCTGTGGCTTGCCGACATCCGCAGCCAGCAGCGCCAGGTGCTCACGAGTTACGCCTGGATCGACAAGGACGCCGGAACCGTGCGGCTGCCGATCGAGCGCGCAAAGCAGCTGATCGTCGAGCGCGGACTGCCGACGACCGCGGCGCCGGTCGATCCGGACGCGGAGGCGCCGGCCGAAGGCACCGAGGCGGCTGCGGCCGCCACTTCGTCGGATCCGCCACAATAGGGGAGACGACCTGACGGCGGGGTGGCAGTAATCGCCACGGCTCACGGCCCGCGCGCCCGCAGCATCTGGTCGGGCCGGCTGTGCCAGCCGGGCCAGGGGTATAGCGAGGGCCGGCTGTCCTCAGCCGGGTCAGGGGTATAGGTAGGGCCGGCTGTCCTCAGCGCGGCCCGGGGGCATAGGTAGGGCCGGCTGTCCTCAGCCGGGCCCACACCGACAGGAGAGGACGGAACTGCACACCATGGGCACGATGCGAGCACGCGGCATCCTTCGGCATGTGGCACTCGCGACGACGATCGTCGCGACGGCGGGGGTGTGGCCCGCAGCCGGCCAGGGACAGGTGAGGTCGGAGCCGGGGAGGCGCGGGCGGGGCTCGAGGGCGTGACCTTTGCGCAGCGGCTCGGGGATCAGGTGCCTGCCGATCTGCCGTTCGTCGACGAAACCGGCAAGCCGGTGCGGCTCGGCGACTACTTCGGCACGCGGCCGGTCGTGCTCGCGCTGGCCTATTACGAGTGCCCGATGCTCTGCACGCAGGTGCTCTCGGGCATGACCGCCGGACTGAAGGGGCTGACCTTCGACGCCGGCAACCAGTTCGAGGTGGTGGTGGTGAGCATCGACCCGGGCGAGGGCCCGGGCCTGGCGTCGCAGAAGAAGGCGACCCACGTCGCCCACTACGACCGTGAGGGCACCGACGGCGCGTGGCACTTCCTCACGGGGCGGAAGGCCGACATCGATCGGCTGGCCGACACGATCGGGTTCTCGTACACCTACGACGAGAAGACCGATCAGTATGCGCACGCAGCCGGCCTGACGGTGCTCACGCCGGAGGGGCGGATCGCGCGCTACTTCTTCGGGATCGATTTCGCGCCCCGCGACCTCCGCCTCGGCATCGTCGAGGCCGCGGGCGGCACGATCGGATCGCCGATCGACAGCGTGTTGCTGTACTGCTACCACTACGACCCCTCCGTGGGGAAGTACGGGTTGATGGCGATGAAACTGGTGCGGACCGCGGGCCTCGTCACGGTGCTCGCGATGGTGACCGGCTGGGTGGTCCTGCGGCGACGCGAGCGTCGCGGCCTGTATGGCGGCGCGGTCGACGTGCCGCCGGGCGCTTCACACAAGGCGTAAGTCAGAGATATGGGCGGCTCCTTCGAACTCTTCCCGTCACAGGCGTCGGCGCTGGCAGGGCGCGTCGACAACCTGTACTTCTTCATGCTCGCGGTCACGCTGTTCTTCTCGGTGCTCGTGGCGACGCTCGTCGTGGCCTTCGCCGTGAAGTTCCGCCGGCGCCGGGCGGACGAAGTGGGTGCGAACATCCACGGCAGCACGGCGCTCGAGGTGATCTGGACCGCGATCCCGCTGCTCATCGCGATGGTGATGTTCGTGTGGGGCACGAGCGTCTACTTCGCGCTCGCCAAGCCGCCCGCCGAGGCCATGGAGGTCTACGTGATCGGCAAGCGGTGGATGTGGAAGGCCCAGCACCTGACCGGCCACCGCGAGATCAACCAGCTGCACGTGCCGGTCGGCACGCCGGTGAAGCTGCTGATCTCGTCCGAGGACGTCATCCACAGCTACTACATCCCGGCCTTCCGCCAGAAGATGGACGCGGTGCCCGGCAAGACCACGACGATGTGGTTCGAGGCGAACAAGGCGGGTGAGTACCAGTTGTTCTGCGCCGAGTACTGCGGCACGCAGCACTCGGGCATGATCGGCAAGGTGATCGCCCTGCCGCCGCGCGAGTACCAGCAGTGGCTCTCGGGCGGTGCATCGGCGGCCGCGCCGCTCAGCTCGACCGGCGAGCAGCAGTTCGCCACGCTCGGCTGCGCCACCTGCCACACTCCCGAGGGGAAGGGTCGCGGCCCGTCGCTCGTCGGCGTGTTCGGCGCGACGCAGCAACTGGCAAACGGCAGTACCGTTCACGCCGACGAAGCGTACCTGCGCGAGTCGATCCTGAACCCGCAGGCGAAGATGGTGCAGGGCTACGCGCCGTTGATGCCGACCTACCAGGGCCAGGTCAGCGAGGAGACGCTCGTCTCGCTCATCGCGTACATCAAGTCGCTCGGAGCCGCCACGCCGGGCAGCGGACCTGCGGACGGTGCCGCAGCGCCTGCGGCGGAGAGCCACTAGGACAGGCCAATGCACGACGTCAGAACAGACCACGACCCGAGTCTCGGTCAGGCCCCCGTCCTGCCGAAGACGCACTACCTGAACGCGACCCATGGTGCGGCCTCGTGGTTCTTCACGAAGGACCACAAGCGGATCGCGCTGCTGTACCTGTACTCGATCTCGGCGTTCTTCCTGCTCGGCGGCCTGTTCGCGCTGCTGATCCGCCTCGAGCTGGCGACGCCGGCCGGCGACCTGATGTCGGCCGAGGCCTACAACAAGGCGTTCACCGCGCACGGCGTGGTGATGGTGTTCTTCTTCCTGATCCCGTCGATCCCGGCCACGCTCGGCAACTTCCTCGTGCCGATGATGATCGGCGCCAAGGACCTCGCGTTCCCCCGAATCAACCTCCTCAGCTGGTACCTGTACATCATCGGCGGCCTGTTCGGGGTCGCGGCCCTCGTCTCGGGTGGTGTGGACACCGGCTGGACGTTCTACACGCCGTATTCGACGGCAGCCTCCAACTCGCACGTGGTGCTGGCCGGGCTCGGCGCCTTCATCGCCGGCTTCTCGTCGATCTTCACCGGCCTCAACTTCATCGTCACCGTGCACACGATGCGCGCCCCGGGGATGACCTGGGACCGCATGCCGCTCTTCATCTGGTCGCACTACGCGGCCAGCCTGATCATGCTGCTCGGCACGCCGGTGGTCGCGGTGACGCTGCTGATGGTGGTGCTCGAGCGCACGCTCGGCCTCGGGTTCTTCAACCCGGATCTCGGCGGCGACCCGGTGCTCTACCAGCACCTGTTCTGGTTCTACTCGCACCCCGCGGTCTACATCATGGTGCTGCCGGGGATGGGCGTGGTGAGCGAGCTCGTCGCGGCGTTCTCGCGCAAGCCGGTGTTCGGCTACAAGATGGTCGCCATCGCGAGCCTCGGTATCGCGCTCGTCGGCTTCCTCGTGTGGGGCCACCACATGTTCACCACCAGCCAGTCGGTGCTGGCGGCAATGGTGTTCTCGATCCTGAGCTTCCTCGTCGCGATACCTTCGGCGATCAAGGTGTTCAACTGGACGGCGACGCTGTACCGCGGCTCGGTGCTGCTGGCCTCGCCGATGCTCTATGCGATCGGCTTCATCGGCCTGTTCACGATCGGCGGCCTCACGGGGCTCTTCCTCGCCTCCATCGGCCTGGACATCCACGTGCACGACACCTACTTCGTGATCGCGCACTTCCACTACGTCATGGTCGGCGGTTCGGTGACGGCGTACCTCGGCGGTCTCCACTACTGGTGGCCGAAGATCACCGGACGGCTGTACTCGGAGGGATGGGCCAAGACGGCCGCCGTCCTGGTGTTCTTCGGGTTCAACCTGACCTTCTTCCCGCAGTTCGTGCTCGGCTACCTCGGCATGCCGCGCCGCTACCACGCGTACCCGCCCGAGGAACTGTCGTGGCAGGTGCTCAACGTGCTGTCGTCGGCCGGCGCGTCGATTCTCGCGGTCGGCTTCCTGCTGCCGGTCTTCTACCTCGTTCACTCCGCGATCAAGGGCCAGCCTGCCGGCCCGAACCCGTGGGGCGCGTTCGGCCTGGAATGGGAGACGACGTCGCCGCCGCCGACGTCGAACTTCGAGGTGACGCCGATCGTGACCAAGCCGGCGTACTACTACGCCCCCGAGGAGCACTGAGTTGGCCAACGGCACGCATGC
>JAEYZV010000577.1 GCA_023427865.1 Acidobacteriota bacterium | reverse complement strand
GCCAACTCGCTGTCGTTCCGCCAGATGACCGACCCCGGCAAGGAGTTCCCGGGCGTGCGCGTGCTCGGCACCATCGGCTGGATCGTCGCCGGTTACGTGATCACCGTGCTCGGGTTCGGCACGAGTGCCGGCATGTTCCAGACGGCAGCGGCAGCCTCCATCGGGCTCGGCCTCTACAGCTTCGTCCTGCCGCATACGCCGCCGGCGAAGACCGAAGGCGCCGTGACCATGCGCGACATCCTCGGACTCGACGCCCTCGCGCTGATGAAGGAGCGCTCGTTTGCGATCTTCGTGATCGGCTCGTTCCTCATCTGCATCCCACTCCAGTTCTACTACGGCCTCGCGGGCACGTTCCTCAGCGAGATCGGCGTGCCCAACGTCGCGGGCAAGATGACGCTCGGGCAGTGGTCCGAGATCGGCTTCATGCTGCTGATGCCGTTCTTCTTCGTGCGGCTGGGCGTGAAGTGGATGATGATGATCGGCATGCTGGCGTGGACGATCCGGTACGCGCTGTTCGCGCTCGGCGACGCAGGATCCGGCATGTGGATGCTCTACGTCGGCATCCTGCTGCACGGCATCTGCTACGACTTCTTCTTCGTGACCGGACAGATCTACGTGGACAAGCGCGCGCCGCAGCACCTGCGCAGTGCTGCGCAGGGCTTCATCGCCTTCGTCACGCTCGGCCTCGGCATGTTCATCGGCTCGCTCGTCTTCGGTCCGGTGGTCGACGCCAACGTCGTCGAGGGCCTGCCGCCGCACGACTGGGCGGCGATCTGGGTGGTGCCCGCCGCCGCGGCGTTCGTGGTCCTGCTGCTGTTTGCCGTCCTGTTCACCGACAAGGCCGCGCCCGAGACCGAGACGGCCGACGGGCGAGCGGTACCGGAGAGAGCGTAGGGAATTGCAGAATTGCAGGAATTTCAGAATTTCACTGCCACCGCCAACCTTCGAGGCATTCCCGGTACTGGTGCAATTCTGAAATTCCGCAATTCTGAAATTCCCCCGCGCGTCCATGCGCACCGTTCACGTCAGCCGTTACGTCACGCCGCTCCGTGAAGGCGGGTCGCTGCCCGCCATCGTCGAGGCCGACGATGACGGGTTGTACGTCCTCAAGTTCCGCGGCGCCGGGCAGGGGCCGCGGGCGCTCGTCGCCGAACTGGTCGCCGGTGAACTCGCGCGCGGGCTCGGTTTCGCGGTGCCTGAACTCGTGTTCGTGGAGCTCGATGCCGAGCTGGCGCGGACAGAGCCCGATCCGGAGATACAGGAGCTCATTCGAGCGAGTGCGGGACTGAACCTCGCCCTCGACTACCTGCCAGGCTCGGTGACATACGACCCGGTCGCCGAGCGGCTGGAGCCGGCGCTCGCCTCCGAGGTCGTGTGGTTCGATGCGTTCGTGAGCAACGTCGACCGCACGGCGCGCAACACGAACCTCCTGATGTGGCACCGCCGCCTGTGGCTCATCGACCACGGCGCGTGCCTGTACTTCCACCACGGCACGCCATGGACCGCGTTCGGCGAGCGGGCCGACGATCGCTTCGCACTCATCCGCGAGCACGTGCTGCTCCCGCGAGCGAGCGAGCTGCCCGCTGCTGACGCGCGACTGGCGCCACGGCTCACTGCCGCGATGATCGACGCGGTGACCGCGCTGATCCCGGATACCTGGCTGTCGAGTGACGACGGCGACGCGGAGGCCCAACGTGCCGCGTACGCGGACTACCTGACCCGCCGCGTGCAGGGGCCGCGGTCGTTCGTCGAGGAGGCGACCCATGCGCGATTGTCACGCGTATGACTACGCCGTCATCCGCGTCGTGCCGCAGGTGGAGCGGGAGGAGTTCGTCAACGTCGGCGTGATCCTCTCGTGCCCGGATCGGCAGTTCCTGCAGACACGCGTCCACCTCGACCTCGCGCGGCTGCGCGCCTTCGCCCCCGACCTCGACGTGGAGCTCGTGCGGGCACACCTCGCCTCGTTCGAGGCCATCTGCCAGGGCGGCCCGGACGCCGGGCCCATCGGTGCGATGCCGCCGCGGCAGCGGTTCCACTGGCTCGTCGCGCCCCGCAGCACGATCATTCAGACCTCGGTGCCGCACACCGGCCTGTGTCGCGATCCGCTCGAGACCCTCGAGCGGCTGTTCCGGCTGTACGTGCCGACCGCCGCCGGTGCGTCGGGTGCGTCGGCGTAGAGCCGACCCCACGAGCCCACGAGGGCGGTGGACCGACGTGACCCGAGCGCGTGGCGCGCCTCGTGCAACTTCCGCCGTCAGCAGAGTTGCGCCACGGCGGCGCGATTGCCGAAATCGACCGCCGGGCATGGCTCGGTGGACCGTGGCGTCCCTCGCGTTGCGCGACGGTCGTTGCCAGATTCGTAAGTCGCCACTCAGATTCGTTAGGACTCTCGCATGCCCATGACCGACGCTCCCTTCCGCCGTGTCCTGCTCGTCCTGGCGGCGATCGCCGGCATCGCGGCCTGTTCGTCAGTGCCGGCCGCGGAGGTCGCCGCTGGCGAGGGCCAGCCGCAACAGTCCGCCACCCCGCACGCCCTCGACGCCGCCACGGCGAGAATCTTCGAGAGTGTCGAGAGCCACGCCGACACGCCGCCGCACGGCGGGGTCGTCGTGGAGCTCGGCGACCACGCGGCGCACGCCGAGGTGGTGATGGTGCCCGACACGGGAGAACTTCGTGTGCACATCCTCGACGGCGAGGGGCAGCCGGGCAAGCGCATCGCGCAGCCGTCGGTGCTCGTCGACGTGGAGACCAGTGGCCGCGTCGTGACCCTGGAACTGAAAGCGGCGCCGGATGCGGGCGAGTCGGTGGGCGATGCCTCGCGGTTCTCGGCGATCTCGGAGGACCTGCTGCGCGCCGGTGGGGCGAAGGTGACGTTGCGCTGGATCCTCGTGGACGGGGTGGTGTACAGCGACAGCCTTGTTGGCTGGGGCGACGCCGCGACCGAGTAGGGGCTCAGGCCGCGGCCACTATGTCCGTCTCGAGGTTTGCAGGGGCCGCCGACGTGTAGCAGAATCCGCAGAGACCCGCATCTGCGGGCGTCACCGTGCCCATCTACCTGGACTACCACGCGACCACTCCGGTCGACGCGCGCGTGTTCGCCGCCATGACGCCGTACTTCATGGAGGTGTTCGGCAATCCGGCGAGCACGAGCCATCGCGTCGGCCTGCTGGCGCGGTCCGCAGTGGAACAGGCGCGCCAGCGCGTGGCCGCGGCCATCAACGCCGCGACGCCCCGAGAGATCGTCTTCACCTCGGGCTCGACCGAATCCAACAACCTCGCGATCAAGGGCGTCGTCCGGACCTGCGCCACCCGTGGCCGCCATGTCGTGACGGCGGCGACCGAACACAAGTGCGTGCTCAACGCGTGCAAGGCCCTGCGCGACGGCGGCTACGACGTCACCATCCTGCCGGTCGAGTCGGACGGCACGGTGCGCGTCTCGTCGGTCGAGGCGGCCCTGCGCCCGGACACCGTGCTGGTGTCGCTGATGCACGCCAACAACGAGATCGGCGTGGTGCACGACATCTCGGCGATCGGCGCGCTCTGTCGCGCACGCGGCGTGCTCGTGCACACCGACGCCACGCAGTCGTTCGGCAAGCTGCCCGTGGACGTGCAGGCACTCCAGGTGGACCTGTTGTCGATGAGCGCGCACAAGATGTACGGACCGAAAGGCGTCGGCGCGCTGTACGTCCGCACGCCCTGCACGCTGGTGCCGCAGCTCGATGGCGGCGGCCACGAAGGTGGCCTGCGCAGCGGCACGCTCAACGTGCCGGGCATCGTCGGGCTGGCCGAGTCGGTGACGATCGCTGCCGACGACCTGGACGCGGACCGCGCGCGGCAGGAACGACTGCGCAACTGCCTGTGGCTGGCGCTCCGCGACGCGTTCCCCGACATCCTGTTGAACGGTCCGGATCCGATGACCTTCCCGGAGCGGCGGTTGCCCAACAACCTGAACGTGAGCCTGCCGGCTGGCGAGGGCGATGCGTTGCTCGGCGCGCTCGGCGACGACGTCGCGGTGTCGACGAGTTCGGCGTGCACGAGCGCGTCGGGCGAGGCGTCGCACGTGCTCTCGGCCATCGGCCGCGCCGAGGGCATGGTGAACCTGCGCATCAGTGTGGGGCGCCCCACGACCGATGCCGAGATCGACCAGGTCGTCGAACGTATCGGCCGCGCCGCGTTGATGCGCCGCGCGTGATCGATACCTGATACCTGTGAGGGCGCGGTCGGGTAACGCGCCCTACCTGATACCTGACACCTGATACCTGATACCTGTCCAGGGCCGACGGCCGGATGACGAAGGCCGATAAAGGAGCTTCCACGCTGATGTCCCTCTCTCGTCGTGCACTACTCGGCGCTGCCGGCACCGCGGCGGCGGCAGCCGCGCTCAACGCGCTGCCTGCGTCGGCCAGGCAGGCGGCCTCGGCCACCAATCCCGCGGCCGCCGGCCACGGCCCCGGTCGCATCAAGCTGGGGGTCTCGTCGTACTCGTACTGGCACTTCCGGCCGCCGAGAAACCCGTATCCGATCGAGAAAGTGATCGACCATGCCGCGTCGATCGGCGTCGAAGGCGTGGACATCCTCCACCGGCAGATGACCGGCGAGGACAACGCGTACCTGCAGCGGCTCAAGAAACACGCGTTCGTGAACGGGATCGACCTGATCGCGCTCTCGATCCACCAGGGCTTCGTGTATCCGGATCCGGCCGAGCGGCAGAAGCACATCGACCATACCGTCAAGTGCATGCAGCTCGCCCACGCGATGGGCATCCCATGCCTGCGCCTGAACACCGGGCGCTGGAACACCACGAAGTCGTTCGACGATCTCATGGCCAACCGCGGCATCGAACCGGTGCTGCCCGGCTACACCGAAGACCAGGGCTTCGAGTGGTGCATCTCGTCGATCGAGAAGCTGCTGCCGGAGGCGGAGAAGCTCGGGGTGCTGCTGGCACTCGAGAATCACTGGGGCCTGGCGCGCACGGCCGAGGGGCTGATGCGCATCGTCGACGCGGTGAACTCGCCATGGCTCGGCGTGCTCGCCGACACGGGCAACTTCCTCGACGACCAGTACGCGCAGTTCGAGCGCATCGCACCCAAGACGGTGTTCGTGCAGGCCAAGACATACGAAGGCGGCGGCGAGTGGTACTCGCTCGACATCGACTACGCGCGCATTGCGAAGATCCTCGCGGCGCAGCAGTACCGCGGGTACGTGTCGCTGGAGTTCGAGGGCAAGGCGCCGGCCGAGCAGGCGGTGCCGAAGGCGATTGCACAGCTGCGCGCCGCCTTCAAGGTGTAGATACGGCGCGCTCGGGCCGCGCCACAGGCCC
>JAEYZV010000517.1 GCA_023427865.1 Acidobacteriota bacterium | reverse complement strand
GGCGAGTTCCGCGGCCGTGATCGCCCGTTCCGCGTCGCCCCGTGCGACCGCCTTCTTGTCGGCGGCCTCGCGCGCCGCGGCCTGCGCGCGTTCGCGTGCGTCGCGCGCGTGGTTCAGCGCCTGCCGGTAGTCGCGCTGGCCGACGGCCACGTGCGAACGCCGGAGGGCGGTTTCGGCTGCCTCGAATTCCTCGGCGGCGTACTGGGGCGCCCCGGCGGCACGGGCAGTGGCGATGGCGCCCTCGGCCTGGTCCATTTCCTTCTGCGGAGGGGCGGCGCAGGCCAGGGCGAAGAGCAGGGGCAGGGCGGCAACACACGCGCGCAGCACGGAGCGTTCCGTGCCGGGACGATCGGACATGCGCAGGAGTATACCGAGTGGGCGTAGTAGCATGAGGGGCTCGGCCGCCCCGGCGGGCGCCGACGGCGGTGGGCGTGTGTCATGAGGCACCTGGCGCCGCAGGACCGGCCCCGCGAGAAGCTGGCCGATCGCGGCCAGGCGGCGCTCGGCGACAACGAGCTGCTCGCGGTGTTGATCGGCCACGGCACGGGCGGGGCGAGCGCGCTCGACATCGCCAACCGCCTGCTCGTGGAGGTTGGGGGGCTGCGCGGGCTCGCACGCACGTCGGCGATCGCACTCGGTCAGCGACGTGGCATCGGGACGGCGACGGCGAGCCGGATCGTGGCGGCGGTGGAATTGGGGCGTCGCAGCGTGATGCGCGCCACACCCGCGCGGTTCCAGGTGACCGCGCCGGTGGATGCCGCGCGCTACCTCCTGCCGCGCTACGGCTCGGCCGACGTCGAGCAGGGCGGCGTGCTGCTGCTCGATGCCAGACACCGGGTGCTGCACGCCCGCGTACTGACGCGCGGCACCGCCGACGCGACGACGATGCACCCGAGGGACGTGTTCCGGGAGGCGGCGCTCGCCGGTGCGGCCGCCGTCGTCCTGTTCCACAATCACCCGTCCGGCGATCCGCTGCCGAGCGCGGAGGATCTCGCCCTGACACAGCGGATGATCGACGCCGGCCAGGTGATGGGCATCGCGGTCGTCGATCACGTGATTCTGGGCGACACGAGCTATTGCAGTCTTCGCGAGATCGGCAAGCTGACCCGCTGACACACACATGCCGCGCTTCTACCTCACCACCGCCATCGACTACGTCAACAGCCGGCCGCACCTCGGCACGGCGTACGAGAAGATCACCGCCGACGTCATCGCCAGGTACAAGCGCCTGAGCGGCGCCGACACGCATTTCGTCATGGGCAACGACGAGCACTCGCAGAACGTGTTCCGTCGCGCCCGCGAGTTGGGGCAGGATCCGCTCGCCTATTGCGACCGGATGGAGCAGGAGTTCCGCGAGGTGTGGAGCGCGCTCGACCTCTCCTTCGACGACTTCATCCGCACCACGCAGCCTCGGCACAAGGCCGCGGTCGAGGCGATCGTCAACCGCATTCAGGCGGCTGGCGACCTGTATCAGGCCGACTACGAAGGCTGGTACTGCGTCGGCTGCGAGGCCTTCAAGCAGGAGAAGGACCTCGTCGAAGGCTTGTGCCCGATTCACCGTACCAAGCCGGACTGGATCCGCGAGCGCAACCACTTCTTCAAGCTTTCGGCCTACCGTGAGCGCCTGCTGACGCATTTCGCTGAGCACCCGGACTTCCTCCAGCCCGAGGTCCGCCGCAACGAGATCCTGCGGCTGCTCGAAGGCGGCCTCGACGACATCTCCATCAGCCGGGCGGGGCAGTCGTGGGGCATTCCGCTGCCCACCGACCCGTCGAGCGTCGTGTATGTCTGGTTCGACGCGCTCATCAACTACGCGTCTGCGGTTGGACTCGGCACAGACGAGACGCTGTTCGGGACGTGGTGGCCCGCCGACCTGCACGTCATCGGCAAGGACATCACGCGCTTCCATTGCGTGATCTGGCCCGCCATGCTCATGAGCGCCGGGCTGCCCGTACCGCGCCAGGTGTTCGGACACGGGTGGGTGCACCTGCGCGGCGAGAAGATGAGCAAGTCGCTCGGCACGGCCGTCGACCCGCTCGACGCCGCGCAGCGCTTCGGTGCCGACGCCCTGCGGCTGTTCCTCACGAAGGAGATCCCGTACGGGGCCGACGGCGACTTCAGCTTCGAGCGGTTCGAGGAACGCTACAACGCCGACCTCGCCAACAATCTCGGCAATCTCGTCAACCGCGTCACGGCCATGGGCGCGCGCTATCGGAACGGGCGGCTGACACCCGCGGGTTCACCATCCCGCCTGCAGGACCTGGCGCAGACGACCGTGCGCGAATACCGCGAGGCCATGGAGACCTACGCCCTGCATCAGGGCGTGGCGTCCGTGTATCGCCTGCTCGACGCGACCAACGAGTACCTGGCCGACCGCGCGCCGTGGACGCTCGCCAGGGATCCCGCGCAGGCGTTGGCGCTCGACGAGGTGCTGTTCACGGCCGCCGAGGGCTTGCGGCTCGCGGCGGTGCTGCTGGGCCCGGTGATGCCGCGGAGCTCGCAGGCGATCCTGGCGCGGCTCGGTGATCACGCGGGCATCGGCGAGCGACGCCTCGCGACCGAGGGCGTGTGGCGTCATGAAGGCACACGCACCGTGGCGACCGGCGACGCGCTCTGGCCGCGCGCGGAGGCGGCCGCCGAGACACCGGCAACGACGGCGACACCCATCGCGGCAACCACGAGAAAGGCTGGAGTTTCCTCCGTGTCTGACGAACAGAAG
>JAEYZV010000389.1 GCA_023427865.1 Acidobacteriota bacterium | reverse complement strand
TGAATTTCTGTCTGCCGGCCACCGCGATCGAGACCGTGGGCGATTCCTTCACGCACACCTGGTACCGCGCCCACCGCGAGCCGACGCTCGACGACCGGCAGCAGTTCTGGCGCACGCTCGGGCGTCTGCCGGTGGAGGTGGCCGCCACCCTCGAGACGACGATGCTGGCGCGCGACGTGCTCGATCTGTCGCCCGGCGATGTCATCACGCTCGGACACCGCCTCGACGACCCGCTGCAGGTGCGCGTGCGCGACACCGTGAAGTTCGAAGCCGTGCCGATGCAGGAACACGGACGCGCAGGCGTCCGGTTGCTGCAGGAGGTCACGAGTCCCGACGCGATGGAGGTGGCGCATGGCTGACACCAGGTCGCTCATCGACGCGCTCGCCCGACACCTCGGCGACGCGCTGGGCGCGATTACCGGCACGGCCGTCCGCACGATGCCGACGATTGGCGAGCCGCTGGCGGACTGGCAGGTGCCGGTGCAGGTGGGAGGCAGTGCGGCCGGCACCGTGTGCCTCGGCCTCACGCAGGAGGGCGCCACGCAACTGGTGGCCGTCATCCTGGGTGATCCGAGCCTCGTGGCCGACGCCGACATCGTCGACACGTTGCGCGAGCTCGTGGGGCAGTCGGCGGCGACGCACGTCAACGGGGAAGGGCGCGGCGTGACTCTGGACGTCGGATCGCCGGTGCCCGCACCCACACCGGTGCCCGCCGACGTGCAGGTGTACGACCTGCTGGTCGGCGCCAGCGATCCCATCCGCCTGGTCGGCTGGGGCCGCATCCTGGCCGTGGGGGATGCCGAGGCGACGCCCGTGCCGTCGGTCACGACGGCAGGCACCGCGCCGGTCGCGCCAGCGGCCGCGACGCCGCCTAGAAACCTCGAGGTCGTGCTCGACATCGAACTGCCGATCACCGTCCGTTTCGGGGAGACCGCGATGACGCTGGAGGCGCTTGCCCGCCTCGGGCCCGGCTCGATGATCGACCTCGAGCGCTCACCCGACGATCCGGTCGACGTGCTCGTCAACGGGCACCTCGTCGCACGCGGGCAGGTGGTCGTCATCTCGGGCTGCTACGGCGTCCGTGTGAACGACGTCGTCAGTACCGCGGATCGCCTCCGCAGCCTGGAAATGTAAGGAGATATCGACGTGACCGTGCCGATGCTCGTGCTGACCGCCACCCTCCTGCTCGCGACGGGCGTGATCCTGCTCGTCGCCGCCCGCCTCGTGCGGGCACTGCGCCACACGGTGGAGCTCGAGCAGCGGATTGCGCGGCTGCAGGAAGGCGTGAACCTGCTTGCCGACACCACCGAGACCGGGTTCCGGCAGGTGGCAGCGGAAGTGGAGCGCCTCTCGAATCTGTCTGCACCACACGTGCCCTCCGCGGTGGCGCGGCCGACCGCCGCCAGGCTGCGCGCCGCCACGCGACGCGGCCGGACCGTGAAGGAGATCGCGGCCGCCGAACACGTGTCCGAGAGCGAAGTCCGGCTGCGCCTGTCGCTGGCCGAGGCGGGCGCGAAGGGACGCACGCGCAAGGGCGCGGGGAAGAGCGATGCCGCAGTGCGGGCATGACGGATGTCCGACGGGGCGCCTGCGCCGTGTCTTGCGGCGTGGCGTCCGCTTCGACGGCGCCTGGTACTGTGCCGTCGCCTGCCTCGCCGCGGCCACGAGGCGCCGGCTCGAGGCTCTCGAACCGCCCCGGATCGTTCGCGTACCGCCCATCCCCCCGGTGCGCCTCGGCGCCACGCTCGTCGCCTCGCGGAGCATCACGCCTGATGTCGTCGAACAGGCGCTCGCGGCGCAGGTGCGCAGCGGCAGGCGCCTTGGCGCGCAGCTGATCGCCATGGGCGCCGTCGACGAGGCGACGGTGACCCACGCCCTCGCACGCCAGGCGGGCATCGGCTTCCTCACACGCGTCGACGTGAGCAGCGTCCGCACGCCGGTCGCCGATCTCTCTCGCGTTGTGGTGCAGGCGCTCGGCGTCGTGCCGCTCGAGACCGGTCGCGACGGGACGCTGCGGGTCGCGGTGGGCGCGCCGTTGCCACGCATGGCCATCGCGGCGCTGCAGTCCGGCACGGGCCTGCGCATCCGCCCGTATCTCGTAAGCGACTCGTTGCTGGCGGACCTGCTGCAGGCCTATGGCACCTCCGCTCCGGTCCCGGCGCCGTCGACAGGTGTCGGCAGGCTGTCGGCGGAGCAGGCCGCGCGACGGATTGCCGACGCTGCTGGCGCGGGACGTGCGGAGACGTGGCAGCACACCTGGGGACCGGGATTTGCATGGGTGCGTCTCGACGGCGAATCGGGCAGTGAAGACCTGATCGTCGCAACGACTTCACCGGAGCACACATGGCAGGCGGCACTTACGCAGCGTTGAGTGGACTGCGCACGCGGATGGCGCAGCTCGATCGGCTCGCGGGCGACATCGCCAACGCGAAGACGGCTGGTTACAAGGCCGAGCGCGTCACCACCAACGCCGCCGAGCGGCCCGACTTCGGCAAGGCCTTGCAGGCGGCGGTCGACGTCGCGCCGGGGCCCGGTCACCTGGACTTCCGGGCAGGCTCGCTCGAGAGGACGGGACGTGATCTCGACTTCGCGATCGAGGGCCGCGGCTTCTTCGTCGTCGACACGCCCCAGGGGCCGCGCTACACGCGCAACGGCAACTTCTCGCTCGCGGCCGACGGCACGGTGACGACCGCCGATGGGCACCCCGTGCAGACGACGACCGGCGCGTTGAGGGTGGGCCGGGGCGGCGCGGTCAGCGTGGCCGACGACGGCACGGTGAGTGTCGGGGCACAGAGCGTCGGCAAGCTGCGGGTCGTCGATTTCGATGACTACAGCGGACTGCAGCGGGAGGATCTCGGCCGCTTCCGCGCGCCATCCGCCGCCACCCCGGCGGAGGCGTCGGGCGTCGCGGTCCGCGCGGGCACGCTCGAAGCTTCCAACGTGTCGGTCGTGGACCGCATGGTCGCGCTCACCGAGGTCGCACGCGGGTTCGAGGCCCTGCAGCGGGGCATGAACATCCTGAACACCGAGCTCGATGGGCGTGCCATCACGGAGCTTGGCCGCCGCTAGGAGTCCGGACAGGTCTCCGGCAGACCGGTAATCGACAGATCGAGGACCACACATGATTCGAGCGATGTACACCGCCGCGAGCGGCATGAATGCCCAGCAGGCCAACATCGACAACATCGCGCACAACCTGGCCAACGTGAACACGTCGGGTTTCAAGAAGAGCCGCGTCGAGTTCGAGGACCTCGTGTACCAGCAGGTCACCGCGCCGGGCACGCCCACCGATGCCACCGCGGAGTCGCCGGTCGGCATGGAGCTCGGTCTCGGCGCCAAGCCGGTCGCCATCTCGCGTGATTTCGCGAGCGGCAACCTGCGCGCCACCAACGCCCCCTACGACGTCGCGATCGAGGGACGCGGCTTCCTCCAGGTCACCCTGCCCGACGGGCAGCTGGCGTACACGCGCTCCGGGAACCTGCACGTGAACCAGGAGGGCACGCTCGTGACCAACGAGGGCTACGTGCTCGAGCCGTCGATCACCATTCCGCCGAATGCCGTGTCGGTGACCATCGCCAAGGACGGCGTCGTGTCGGCCACCGTAGCCGGCGAGAGCGCGCCGCAGCAGGTCGGCTCCATCCAGATCGCCGCCTTCCAGAACCCCGCGGGGCTGCATGCGATGGGCAGCAACCTGTTCACCGTCACCACCGCCTCGGGCGACGCCATCACCGGCCTGCCGGGCACCGACGGCCTCGGCACGCTGCAGCAGGGGTTCCTCGAAGAATCCAACGTGAGCATCGTCGAGGAGATGGTGAACATGATCCTCGGCCAGCGCGCGTACGAGGCCAACTCCAAGGTGATTCGCACGGCCGACGAGATGCTCGCGCAGGTGAACAACCTTGCCCGCTGATCGCCTGGCGCGAATCGGGCTGGCAACGTTCGCGCTCTGGGCCGTGGCCCTGGCGGCGAGCGCGCAGACCAGCGTCGACGCGGCCGTGGCTGCCGCCAGGGATGCCGTCCACGAGGCATTCGGCGGCGATGCCGACGTGACGCTCACCTCGCCCGTGCTGTCGCTCGTCCCGCGTGCCGATGTCATCGGCCGTGCGGTACCGGAGCCGTCGAGCCGCACGGCCGGACGGGTGCGTTTCGTGCTCTATGGCGGGGACGGGACACGGCGCGTCGGTCGCCTCACCGCAGACGTCCGCGTCGTTGCGCCGCACCTGCGCGCCACCCGGGCGATCGACGCCGGGACGGTGCTGGCGCCCGAGCTCGTGGAACAGGTCAGGGCCGACGTCGGGCGCCAGCCGCTCGCGGCGCTGCCGGCGATGACCCAGGCGCTGGACGCAACGACGCGTGGTGCGTTGCGCGAGGGCGACATCGTCACCGCCATGGTCATCGTGGTGCAGCCGCTCGTGTCGTCGGGCAGCGAGGTGGTGACCGTGGCCCGCGACGGCGCACTCGAGGTGCGCGGACGCGCCATCGCCGCCCAGTCGGGCGGCCTCGGCGAAACGGTGATCGTGGTGAACCCCGACAGCCGCAAGCGGCTGCGCGGGCGCGTGGTGGCAGAGGACGTCGTCGAGGTGCTGCATGGTTCGTAGGTGGATGGTGGCGGCGATCGCTGGCGCGTGGTGCCTGGCGCTGGCCGGTGAGGCACAGGCCCAGAAGGCCAACGCCACGAAGGACGCCTACGACACGGCAGTGGCGCGGCACCTCGAGACGGCCCGCGCGCTCGCACGGGCTTCGGTGTCGCACGCCGACGAGCCGTCGCTCGACTGGATCACCGGGCTCACGTCGGACCGGCGCGCGCGCAATGTGAACGACCTCCTCACCGTGCGCGTGATCGAGAACATCGAAGCGGCGGGCACCGCCGATGCCCAACTGGACAAGCGCAGCAGTGCGAGCGCGGGCGTGCCGACGCTGTTCGGCCTCGAGACGAAGCTGCCATCGGTGGTCAACCCGGGCAATCTCGCGAGTACGAGCGCCGAGAGCGAGTTCAAGGGGGGCGGCACGACGACGCGGACGAGCATGCTCACCGCGACGATGACGGCACGCGTGTCGGAAGTGCTGCCCAATGGCGACCTCGTGCTCGAGGCCGTCCGGGAGCTCGACGTCAACGGTGAGCGCCAGATCGTCGTGCTCACGGGGATCGCGCGTCCCCAGGACGTACGGCGCAACAACCAGGTGCTCTCGACACAGATCGCGCAGCTGCGCATCCAGTACTACGGCCGCGGGTTGATGAAGGACAACCTGAAGCCGGGCTGGCTGGTGCGCGTGATGAACAAGATCTTCTGAGCGGGTAGCGGGTAGCGGGTAGCGGGTAACGGGGAGTGGGGAGCGCGTAGCGCAAGGGACCGGATATCGGGTACCGGGTGCCGGGTACCGCAAGGTGCGGCTCGCGTTCCGAGCGTGGCCGAAAAGCCAGGGCCCGCTCTCCGAGCGAGGTAGGGCCCGCTCTCGGAGCGTGGCCGAAGGCAGGGGCCCGCTCTCCGCGCGAAGGTAGGGCCCGCTCTCCGAGCGTGGCCGAAAGGGTGAACGATGGTGCGCGTGTTGGCAGCAGTGTGTGTGGTGGCAGCGGTGCTCGTGGCGGGCAATGCGCCGCTCGTGGCGCGCGGCGGACCGCCGATGCGCGTCAAGGACGTCGCCTCGCTCGTCGGCGTGCGGCCCGCGCCGCTCATCGGATACGGCCTGGTCATCGGCCTGAACCGGACCGGCGACAAGCGCCAGACGCTGTTCACCAACCTCTCGCTCGCCAATGCGCTCGAACGCTTCGGCGTGGTCGTGACGCCCGAGATGATGAAGGTGGAGAACATCGCGGCAGTGATGGTCAGCGCCGAACTGCCGGCATTCGCGCGTCCCGGGGTGCGCCTCGACATCCTGGTCTCGTCTATCGGCGATGCGCGCAGCCTGCAGGGCGGCACGCTGGTGCCGACGCCGCTGCGCGGCATGGACGGCCAGGTCGTGGCGCTCGCCCAGGGTCCGCTGACGCTCGGCGGGTTCGGCGGCGGCAACGCGGCCAACGGCGTGCAGGTGAACCACCTCACCGCCGGGCGTGTGCCGGGCGGCGCACTGGTACAGGTGCCGCCGACCGGCGCGGTGCCCGACGGCGATCAGGTGATGCTGGCACTCAACACGCCGGACTTCACGACCGCCTCGCGGCTGGCTGCAGTCGTCGACAGCGCGCTCGGCACGGGCAGCGCGAGGGCGCTCGATCCGGCGACCGTCGCCATCGCCGTGCCCGCCCATTACCGCGGCAACATTCCCGAGATGATGGCGCGCCTCGAGCCGCTGCCGGTGGAATCGGACATGCCGGCGCGCGTGGTCATCAACGAGCGGACCGGCACGGTCGTCGTGGGCGCACAGGTGACCCTCGGCGCCGCCGCGGTTGCGCACGGCACGCTCGCGGTGCGGATCTCGACACGGTTCGACGTGTCGCAGCCGAACCCGTCGTTCGGCCCGTCGCGCGCTGAAACCGTGGTCGTGCCGAACCAGCAGGTCGACGTGCGGGAACAGGACGCGCGGCTCATCGCGATGGACGAGGGGGTGACCCTCGACGCCGTCGTTCGCGCCCTGAACTCGCTCGGCGTCACGCCGCGCGACATCATCGCCATCGTGCAGGCCCTGAAGGCCGCAGGCTCGCTTCGCGCCGAGATCGTGATCATCTAGCGCCCTCATGTCTTCCGAGTCCAGACCATCGATCGACTTTCCGGCACCCGGTGCGGATCGGCTGACGACGCTCGATCGTGCGACGGCCTCGCCTGCCGCCGAGCGGGAGAAGCTCGGCGAGCTTGCCGCGCAGTTCGAATCGATGCTGATGCTCGAGATGATCAAGCAGATGCGCAAGTCGCTGCTCGACGAGCACGCGGAAGGCGAGGGGCTCGGCAACGAGACCTACTCCTCGACGATCGACAGCGAGTTGGCGATGCATCTGGCACGAGCGGGCGGCATGGGCCTGACGCCGATGCTGGTGGACGCATGGCAGCGCCGGCAGGACTCGGCGCCCGCAGGCGAGTCCGCCCGGACGAACGAGGGGAACGTGGCTGCGACGATGCCCGCCGTTGCCGCGGCGACCGTCGCCCTGACACCCACGGTGGCGGTGGTGTCGGCAAACCGACCGGGCCCGAGCGCCGTCACGGCGGACGCTCCGCGGCCCGCGGCCGATCTCGCGCTGGAAATGCGGGGATGCGTGAGCTCGGCGTACGGCTGGCGCTCCGACCCGTTCCGCGGCCATTCGAAGTTCCACGGCGGCATCGACCTTGCAACCCGTTATGGCACGCAGGTCCCGGCTGCCGCCGCGGGAACGGTGGTGGCGGCCGAGGATCAAGGCGGGTATGGCCTCACGGTCCTGATTCGGCATCACAACGGCTACGAGTCACGCTACGCCCACCTGTCGTCGCTGGACGTGAAGGCGGGTGACACGGTGACGCAGGGACAGCAGGTCGGCCGGGTGGGAAGTACCGGCAGATCGACAGGACCGCACCTGCATTTCGAAGTGACGCAGGCCGGGCGGCGGGTAGACCCGGAGCGGTTCGTCAGGAATTTGACGAGTGACATTAAAGGTCAGTGAGCGGCTGCCGATTCCTGGAACAAGCGCCGGCCGTCCCGCCGTGTGCGACAGGAGTAGACGATGAAGATTCATGGCGATCGCCCCTCGGGCGTACAGGACGCAGGCCAGGCCCAGCAGGTCGAGAAGGCCGCGCAGCAGCGCGCGCAGCAGGCGCGTGGCGGGGCCGACAGCGGTGACCGCGTGCAGGTGTCGGCCGACGCGCGCCTCCTCGGTCAGGCGGTCGATGCCGCCGAGAAGGCTCCGGAGATTCGCCAGGACGTCGTCGAGCGTGCCAAGGCCAAGCTGGCTGCCGGGGAGATCGGCAACGACCCGGTGCGCCTGGCCGACCGCATGATCGACAGCTTCATGGCCAGGTAGGTCGGGCGCGGCCCGGCCGGAAGGCGAGCGTGGGATGACCGATGCATCCCGATTGAGCATCACGGCCGGTGCGTTGAGGGACGCCCTCGACGCGCTGGCC
>JAEYZV010000363.1 GCA_023427865.1 Acidobacteriota bacterium | reverse complement strand
CGCGGGCCCGGCGGGTGGCCCGCGGCCAGCGCGGGGGCGGCGGCGCGCGCTTCGGCGAGCGCCGCCTCTGCCCGCTGCTGCACGACGGCGTTGATGGCGGGGTTCACCTCGGCGATTCGCGTGAGGTGCGCCGACACGACGGCCTCCGACGTGGTCGCACCGGAGCGGATGCGGCCTGCGAGTTCGCGTGCGGATGCCGTGAGGTGCGGCGGAAGCTGAGGCGGGTTGGTCGGCAACGCGGGCCATCACATCGCAGAAACGCGACCGAGGCAAGCGTGGCGGAACAGGGTACCGCCGCGGCACGCCAGGGTCCGGCTTCGTATCAACGCAGCTCGAAGATGATCGCGAAGCCTCCGAAGCCGCCGCCACACGGCCCTTCGTCCCGTAAGGTGGCACCGCCCGCATCCACGAACTTCCTGCGCAACGTTTCGGCGAACCCGCGGTCCCCGGCAAATGTCACGCGACACCCCGGTGAGGCCACGCGCTCGATCTCGTCGATGGTGACCTGATGCACGGGGCTGTTTCGGCAGCAGATGTTCTGAACGGACTTCGGAGCGAGGCCAACCTCCGGTTTGCGCGGATCGTTCGTCCAGGGCTTGAAGGCGGTCCCCGGAACGGCCGTGCCGTCGGGATTCGTCTCGGTCTTGCTGTCGGCGCAGTACTTGATGTCGCTGGAGTAGTCCTCGAACCCGTTCGATTCGCCACGGCCGAAGATGTTGATTCTCCGCCCCGGCAAGGGGTTGAGTGGCGTCCCCTCGGTCGAGAGCAGACCGGTCTTGAAGCGGTCATCCGCGCGTGCCACCGGCTTCTGTGCGTATGTCGACTTCCTCACGAGCACGAAGACTGTAAGGATTCCGGACCTCCTGTTCGTCGGCTCGGGTCCGAACCACTGGAACCACGTCTGACCGCAAATGTCGGCAGCCCCACGGTAGATGAAGGTCTGCGTGTCGCTGACCACATCGGCGTGCTCGCTGCCGGCGCCGGGTACCTTCGCCTCCTGCAGGTGTGCGACGGCAATCAGGTTGCCTTCCTGCCAGCGCACGAGCGTGCCGCCCCTGGCACCCATGGTCATCAGACTGCCGACACCACCTGGGGAGATGACGACCTCACCCACGATCGGTGCCGGCGCGCGGCCCACGGCCTGGTTTCGCGGCACGGTCCCACCCGACACTCCCCCGTCGGCCAACGCGAACCCGACCGTGACCGCGGGGGCGCGAGGCGGATGCGGCGCCGCAGGAGGATGAAGTGCTCGGATGATGACCGGCCGAGCTTCCTGCGCGACGAGCTCGAGGTCGAGTGCCGTGATCGTCATCTTCCCGACGATGTTGTCGGGCTGTATTTGATAACTGCGGTTCACGATGTTTCGGCTTCGCTTGTAGGCGAGCACCGCTGCCGCGGTTCCGGAACCGTATGCCCCATCTGGCGTGAGCGACGCGTGGTCCAACTGGTTCAGGGCGAGCTGAATCTTGCGGACGTGCTCGCCGCGGGCGCCCGGCGTGATGTGCGCAGGATCGGAGACGGCCGCGGACTCCAGCGCCGCATCGCCGCTGAAGAGCTGGGATCGAAGGGACATGGGCGCGACCTCGTCGTGGCGTTACTGATGATGAAAACGACAGCTCGCACGGTGCCGCACAGTGCGAGCCGTACGCCAGCTCGAACTTCACGAGGGCGCATCAGCCGCAACAGGGAACCCGACGGGGCACACGTGCGTAGGGCATCCCGGAGGAGTGATGTTTCCAATCGTTACCCGCTCACGCCAACTGCTGAAGGCGGCGGCGTTCGAGTTGCGCGACCCACGGCTCTGGTTGCCCGCCGCTGCGCTGCTCCTGCCGACGCTCCTGCTGCAACTGACGTTTCCCGGACTGCTGCGATCGCGGCTGTCTCCCACCATATGGACGGTCATCACCGGCAGCCTACTGATTGCCTGGCTCACGCAGGTGGCCGCCGCAGCGTCGTGGGGCTGGGTCCACGCCGCTCGCCGTAGACGCCCCGTCCGCTGGGCGTCCGTCGTACCGGCTGCCGTGCGGGTCGGCACGGTGACGACCCTCGGTCTGGTCGCGGGACTGTTGCCGGGTCTCTGGTGGCAGGCGCGACTTGCGTACGACCCGCTGCACGAGGACGAGCGCCACGAACGTCGGCGCCCGGCGCGACTCGAAACGTGGGCGCTCGTCTGGCTCGCGACAACGACGCTGTTGGTGTCGGTTCTGGGGCAGAGCCTCGCCGCAGGACTCGCCGAGGGACTCGGCACCATTGTCCCTGCCGCAGTCGTCGACGGCCGCGTGCAGTTCACGTTGCGTTACGCGCCGCACCTGATCACGAGCGTGGTCGCTTACGCGTGGACGGTCTTCGCAGTCACGCTCCAGGCCGTGGGCGTGAGCGTCGCGCACGGCGGGACCGTGAACGTGCCCGTGCGCTCCTCCGAACCGGCGACGTCCTCTCTGGCGTTGCGCGCCGCCGTGGCCTTCGCCGGCCTGGCGATGGTCGTCGGCGCGGTGGCGGCAGTGCAGAAGGTGCAGCAGCACCTGCATTGAGGAGCACGCTCATCGCCGCGTCCGGCGAGAGGCAGACTGGTCACTGCGGCAGCACCGCCGCGAACCGACGGATCTCGCGAATCACCTCCGCTTCGTGCGAGAGGAACATGTACAGGTTGGCCCCGGGTATCTCGACGATGCGCGCATCGGGTACGCCCGCCAGCAGGTCGCCCTGCCACTTCTTCAGCACCGCGCGTCGCGCCGCGACGGCAAGTTCCACCGCCTCGCGCTCGCGGTCGTTCGAAGCCGGAAAGTCGCGCAGCGATTGCTCCACGGTCGTCGAGCGGTAGACCGCAAGGACTGGCACCTCGATGCGCGCGTAGTCGGGGCGAACGAGGTGGTCTTCCGTGATCGCCTTCCTGATGGCCGGGTCGATCGGTTGCGCGTCGAGTCGCCGCTGCTCGGCGGGCGGGAACGTCACGGGGGTCGGCTTGCCGCGGAATGCCGCGATGTTCACGCGATCGGCCGGAGGGAACTGGTAGTCGGCCAGCGTCAGCGTCGGATCCTCAGCGGCGTCCAGGTACACGAGGCCGCCGATACGTTCCGGGTGCTCGGCGCCGATCGTGTGCAGGATGTGGCCGCCGCAGGCATTGCCGACGAGCAGCGGCTTGCGCATGCCGATCGCGTCGATCACCTCGAGGACGTCGGCAGCCCGTCGCTGCGGGTCGTAGCCGACGAGCGGGTGGTCGGATGCGCCAATGCCGCGGCGGGTCACCGCGTAGACATGGAACTGGTCGCGCAGCTTCGGTGCGATCTCGTCGAAGACGTGCGCGCTGAGATAGCAGCCGACGAAGAGGAGTGGCCGGCCGCTGCCACCCCAATCCAGCACCTCCAGGCGGACCGCCGAGTCGACGGTGACCATTCGCACTTGATGTGGCGAGGGATCGACCGCTGTTGGTGCGTCTTGTGCGAGGGCCGATGACGGCCAGGCGAGCAGCAGCACGACGGACAACCAGAGCATGCGGCCTCCAATCATGTGACCTGGACTTCTGCACTCTGCCCGACGCCAGAAGGTCCCTGCTCTCTCAGCCTGCGCCGGGGTGGTGCGGCGGTTCAGGGGCGTGCGCGCAGCCCCTCGAGCGCACCGGCGCGCATCCAGTAGATGTCGCCGCCCTGCGCCGTCCGGCGCGAGAAGAAGAAAAACCGTCCGTCGGGCGACAGCATCGGGCAGTAGTCGGTCAGCGCCGTGTTCACCGCGTCGCCGAGTGAGGCCAGCGGCTCCCAGCCGCCGGCAGCGCCGCGACGCGCCACGTAGAGGTCGAGGGCGCCGCGGTTGCCGTCGCGGCGCGCCGCCGCCACGAGCAGCTGCTCGTCGGGCGACACGTAAGCGTCCACTTCGGTCTGTGCCGTGTTGACCGGCCCGCCGAGGTTGACCGCATCCACGAACGCGTCGTCCCGGAACTGCGCGCGATAGACGTCCTGGTCGCCGTGGCCGCCCGGGCGGTTCGACGAGAAGTAGAGGCTGCCGTCGGCCACCACGACCGGATACAGCTCGCTGGCGTCCGAGTTGATCGGCGCCGGCAGCAGCGTCGCCGGCGACCATGCGTCGCCGTCGCGTCGGCTCACCCAGATGTTGCCGCCCGGTGCGAACACGTCGTTGCGCGCGCCGCTCACGAAGTAGAGGCGCTGGCCATCGGGCGAGATGGCGGGATCGGAATGATCGGTGTCCGGCTGTCCGGCAACGAGCGCGAGCCGCTCCTCCGCGGTCCACGCCCCGTTCACGAGCCTGCGCCGGAACAGTGTCGGCAGCGTGCCGACCACGCGCGTGTAGTAGATCTCGCGGCCATCCGACGCGAAGACGACGCCGAGTTCGCGCGCGTCGGTGGAC
>JAEYZV010000542.1 GCA_023427865.1 Acidobacteriota bacterium | reverse complement strand
CCGCGACGTCGCGGCTCAATCAGTGCTTCTATTGAACGGCCGCTCACGCAGAGTTTCTGCGTGCCGCCCTCGGGGATGACGCGCTGGCGCGCGCGGTGGGGAGCGATCCGCGCGCCGTCGCCGACCGCCATCCCGATACAGCCGTCCGGGCGCTGGTGCGCCTCGCCGTCGGGGTGACCGAGCATCCGTGGGACCTGACGGGCGACGACCTGTCACGAGCCCGCGCCGCCGGTCTCGCCGACGCGGCCATCCTGCACGCCGTGCTGCAGTCCTGCCTGTTCGGCCACTTCAACCGCATCGCAGACGCGGTGGGTGTCGAACTGGACTACCCCGACACCTTCGGCGCGCCGCACATCGAGCCCGCGACGCCCCCCTATCTGTGGCCAGCCGACGCACCCGATCAGGCGGCGCCCCGGCCCATCGACCTCGCGAACTGGCCCGCGGCGCTCGACCTCGCCAACGCGTGGGAGCAGTACGCTCTCGAGCGTGACGCGCCGCTTACGCGTCACCAGCGCATGGTCGTCGCCGCCGCCGTGGCCGTACGTCTCGGTGACACCACGCGGCCGGCAATCGAGCCCGATTCCGATCTCGATGCCGCGCTCGTGGACCTCGCCGACATCGTCACGCTGGCACCGTGGCGGCTGGAGCCAGGCGCGTACGCCAGGGTCCGCGACCTCGGCTTGCCGGAGGACGCCGACGTCTTCGATGCGGTCGCGACCGCCTCGTCTGCCGGCGTGATGTCGCGGATCCGGGTCAGCCTGGCGGCACTGGCGCGCGCGTAAGGCCTCGCGCGCCGCAGGTGTGGGGCGGCAGCAACGCGCGTGCACATACGCCGCGCTGTCAGACACCTCCGCATCCGGTCGTCCCGGGCGTGCGCCTCCCTGCGAGGCATTGGAGGATGCCGGATGTTGAGGAACATTCTCGCCGTCGTCGCGGGCGTCGTCGTTGGCGGGCTCGTCAACATGGCGCTCGTCAGCGCGGGGCCGCTCGTCATCGCACCACCCGCGGGTGTGGACATGACGACAGCCGCGGGGCTTCAGGCTGGTGTCGCATTGCTGCAGCCCCGTCACTTCGTGTTTCCCTTCCTGGCACATGCGCTCGGGACGCTCGCCGGGGCGGCCGTTGCGGCGCTCGTCGCCGTGAGTCATCACCTCCGACTGGCGCTTCTCGTTGGTCTCGTCTTCCTTGCGGGCGGCGTCATGGCAGCGAGGATGATCCCGGCGCCGGCATGGTTCATCGCACTGGACCTGGTCGCCGCCTACATGCCGATGGCGTGGCTCGGTGCACGCCTGGCGGACGGTCGCAGGTAGCGTCACACCGGAACGTGCGCGCTCGACGATCGAAGGTCCGTGCCTTCGATGCGTTCGTCCACGCGAGCGGCCCGAATGTCCAGCGACGCGTCACGTCAATCGAGCACGCCGGAGCAGTTGCGCATTCACCGCGACAATCACGGTGCTCAGCGACATCAACACCGCTCCCACCGCGGCCGGCAGCACGATGCCCCAGGGCGCGAGCACGCCAGCCGCCAGCGTGATCGCCACGATGTTGTAGCCTGCCGCCCACCAGAGGTTCTGGACCATCTTGCGGTACGTCGCCTTGCTCAGCGCGATGATCCGCGGCACGTCACGAGGGTCGCTTCGCACGAGCACGATGTCCCCCGCCTCCACCGCGACGTCGGTGCCTGCACCAATCGCGATTCCGACGTCTGCCGTCGCGAGCGCAGGGGCGTCGTTGACGCCGTCGCCGACCATCGCGACGCGCTGCCCCTGCTGCTGCACCTCCTCCACCTTCGACGCCTTCTGGCCGGGCAGCACCTCGGCAAAAACCGTGTCGATGCCGAGGTCGGCGGCGACGGCATGGGCGACAGCGCTGGCATCACCGGTCATCATGATCACTTCCACGCGCTGTGCATGCAGCCGCTCCACGGCTTCACGCGACTCCTCACGGATCGCGTCGGCCACCGCGAAGACGGCCAGCGGCGTGTCGTCGCCGAGCATCGTGATGGCGGCCTGCCCCCGCGACGCGGCGCGATCGATGGCGGCCTGCAGCGTGGGAAACATCTGGACACCGGACTCGCGAAGGAGCGCCGGCCCTCCGATGAGAATCCTGCGGCCGTCGACCGCCGCCTGGACCCCGCGCCCCGGAATCGCCTGGAAATCCTCCGCCAGCGGCAGCGACAGGCCGCGTTCCTCGGCGCTCTTGACGATGCCCTGTGCAATCGTGTGCTCCGAATCGTGCTCCACCGCGGCAGCAAGCGCGAGCGCGTCCTCGTCGCTCATACCGGCCGTTGTCGTTTCGACGACGCGGAACTCACCGCGAGTGAGGGTGCCGGTCTTGTCGAAGAACACCGCCGTGACGTTGCGGGCTTCTTCCAGACCACGGCGGTCGCGGACCAGCAGGCCGTTCCGGGCACCGATGGCGGTGGAGATCGCAATGACGAGCGGCACGGCGAGTCCCAGTGCGTGCGGGCAGGCAATGACGAGCACCGTGACGACGCGTTCGATCACGAACGCCGGCTCGGCACCTGCGACGGCCCACGCGACGAGTGTCAGGACGGCTGCCGCGATGGCCGCGAACGTGAGGTAGAACGCCGCACGATCCGCCAGCGCCTGCGCTCGGGACTTCGAGGACTGCGCGTCGGCGACCAGGCGCATGATGCCGGCGAGCGCCGTCGTGTCTCCGGTGCCGGTCACCTCCACGCGCAGGGAGCCGGTGCCGTTGACCGTGCCGGCGATCACCGTCGCGCCGTGCTCCTTCCGGACAGGTCGGGATTCGCCGGTGATCATCGATTCGTCGATGTCGCTGCTGCCCTCCTGCACGACACCGTCGGCCGGGATGCTCCCGCCGGGCCTGACCAGCACGAGGTCTCCTGTCCGCAGGTCGTCGACCGCAACGGTCTCGGTGCGATCGCCGACGATCCGCACCGCCGTGTCGGGCAGCAGCCTGGCGAGCTCCTTCAGCGCGCCCTCGGCCTGCGAGATCGAGCGCATCTCGATCCAGTGACCGAGCACCATGATGGTGACCAGCGTCGCGAGTTCCCACCACAGGTCGGCACCGGGCAATCCGAACGTGACCGCCAGGCTGAACACGAACGCCACGCTGATCGCCATGGCGATCAGCGTCATCATGCCGGGAAGCTTCGCGCGCAGCTCGCCGACGGCCCCGTCCACGAAGACCCGCC
Source organism: Acidobacteriota bacterium (assembly GCA_023427865.1). Classification (GTDB taxonomy): domain Bacteria; phylum Acidobacteriota; class Vicinamibacteria; order Vicinamibacterales; family Vicinamibacteraceae; genus Luteitalea. The sequence goes on along the minus strand of JAEYZV010000542.1, from coordinate 272 downwards.
CGCCGTAGGCGAAGACGAGCGTGCCAAAGGCGGCCGGTACCCATCGCGAGGCGGTGATCCCTCCAGGCGCCGTGTAGCCGAACCAGTGCTGGATCATCGGCGACCAGATGACCGTGGGGATCGAGAGCAACAGCGTTCCCCAGAACTTCTGGCGGAACATCTCGACGGAGTGTCCGGCGTGCTTGTCGTGTCCCGCCCCGTGCGCAGCACCGTGCATGGCATGGCCGTGGTGGGCCGGATCAGGGGGCATTTCCGCACCATCCGCATGCGTG
>JAEYZV010000195.1 GCA_023427865.1 Acidobacteriota bacterium | reverse complement strand
GCGGTGTGGGGCCCGGAGACGGAGCTCCCGGCGGGGGCATCGTCGGCGCGGCGTCCTGCGTGGCGACCCATGCCTGGCCGGCGATCGTGACGCTCGCCGTGCGCGCAGGGCCCGGATTGGGCGCCGCCGCCACGAGCGCAACGCCCGGGCCGGTCCGAGGGCCCGGCTCTACGGTCAACCAGGCCGCAGTGCTCTGGGCGGTCCACGCGCAGCCCTCGAGGGTGTGGACCGTGACGGGGGCACTGCCCCCCGACGCCTCGAAAGCGCGTCCGCTGCTGCCTACCGTGTACGTGCAGGCGGCCGCGGCCTGCAGCAGTTGCACCTGGCTTTCGTTGACCGTGATGACGCCCTGCCGCTGGGTGACGACCGGGTTGGGCGCCACGGTGTACGACAACGTCGCGCTTCCCTGGCCCGACGAGGGCGAGGTGATGGCAATCCAGTCGACGCCGACCCGCGCCTGCCAGGTGCACTCACGATTGACGTCGAGCGTCACGGTGCCGGAGCCGCCAGCGGCCGCAACCGTACCTGGCGAACTCGCGAGGGAGACGCTGCAGCGTGTCAGTGACGTCGGAGCCGTCGTCTGGGTGGAGGACGAGCCGCAGCCGCTCAGTGCCGCGCCAGCGACGAGCAGGGCAACGTGGGCAGCGGTGCGTGCGCAGGCCAGCCACAGGCCACCTGTCTTGCCAGCGTACACGCTGGAGCGAACGAACGTGCTGAAGCAAGGCATGGAGCTGCCGCGTGCAGCACGGACGAAGAACGGCCGCACGCGCAGGCACTTGCGTGCAAGGCGCGGACCAGATGTGTCAGGAAAGCATTCCCTGACCGATCGCGTCGCCGTCCGGCGACGTGATGATCAGCGGCAGGCGGCGCCCGTCGTCGAGCACCAGGACGAGGTCGGTGCGGTGTTCGGCGAACCAGTGGAAGAGGTCGGCCAGGCGGGCGCGCAGCGTCACGCGCGTGAGGAACGGCCCGCCGCCGGGAGGCTCCGGCTGACCGGGGGCGACCGCGACGACCTGGATGGTGTACCCGACCGCCACTGGCGCCGCGCCGTCGGGGATCTCGACCGTGCCGAGGCCTTCCATGGTCGCGAGCAGGTCGTCGTTTGGCGTGGGGCTGGGCACGGCAGTAAGCTCCCGCGGCACGCGAGCGGGGTTCCCGTAGTGTACGGCAGGTAAGGTTCACCCCGCGCGGCCGCCTCACATCGCGTCAGCTTACGCCGCAGAGGAACGGCGGGCCGTTTGCTCGGCCTGCCAGACGTGTCGCCGCGCATGCACGGCGATGATGGCAAACGCCCCGTACACGTCGTAGCGCGCACGCTCGAAGAACGGCGACGCGAGCGTCAGTCGATCGAGCGCGAGCCCCCTCGCCCGTCCGAGGCTGGCGCGGACCCGGTCGTGGGCCGCGCGGAGTGCGGCCACGTCTTCCTCTGGCGTACGCGTCACGGCCGGCACGAAGGCGGCCCCGGTCTTGGACCGCATGCGGTAGGGCGGTTCGAGCACCCACATCAGGAGCCGTGCGAACAGGCGCGGCCGGTAAGGCCCGTCGCCGAGCGCCTGACGCCGGCGGCCTTCATCGATCGCGGCATCGATGCGCGGCAGCATCGCGTCTGCCGAGAGCTCGAGGTGCTGCAGGCACTCGGAAGGCGACCATCCGCCGGAGGGCGGTCGCGCCTGCCATCGGTCGACGCTGCAGGCCTGCGCGAGGGCCGCCGCGCGCGCGTCCACGTCGTCGAGCTCGCGGTGAATCCGTTCGAGTTGTCCGCTGCCGGTCGTCATGAGGTGAAGGGTTCGAAGACCATCGGTCGAAAGGCGAGGGGCGCGTGGAACGTCTCGCCCTCCGGCACGGACCATGCCGCATAGATGGCGCCCTCATCCGGCTTGTCCGGACCGGCCGGACGCTTGATCCGGAACGCGTTGAAGTGCCACACGTCGCCGCCGGCGACGGGCAGGCACGCCGCGACCCGCGGCGACATCGACGCGAAGTCGGCAAACGGCAGGTAGGCGATCGCGCACCAGTCGTCGGAGGCGTCCTGCCGGTGCACGACCGACTGCATGTGCGTGAAATCCCAGTCGAGGTGCACGCGGCGTTCCGGCGTCAGGCGCTCGATGTGCAGGTCGCAGACGATGTTGGTCGGGGCGATCTCGAGCTCGGCGTAGTCCTCGCCCGAGCAGGTCGGGTCGAGGAAGACCTCGACGACCTCCTGTTCCCACAGGCCATCGTCGCGCTGCGTGCGCGTGCCCCATGGGGCGCGGTCCTGGGCGTCGAACCGTACGCACAGTCCCGAAGGCGTCCACAGGGCGCGGAACGTCGTCGCAAACGGCGGCGGGCCCCATCTCACCGTCATGGCGTCGTCCCAGCCGGCGCCGGCCAGCAGGGCATCGGGGGTGTCGCTCACGGGGCGCGTCCTGTAGACCGCCGGCTGCAGGGCGGCTTCGGGGCCGCGGTACATGACCACCATCGCGTGGGTCCGTTCAGAGGCTCGACGAGGAGAGCTGTGAGTACACGTCGAGCAGCCGCTTCTGCGCGTTGACGCCCTCGCCGCCAGGCGGCGGCTGGACGGGCACGTACGAGCCATCGGTCTGCAGGACGCGGGCGCGCTCGGTATCGGCCAGCAGCGTCTCGAGCACGACGCCACGCAGGTGCGCGCGCAGTTCCGGCTGGTGCACGGGGCAGAGCACCTCGACCCGCCTGTCGAGGTTCCGCTCCATCAGGTCGGCGCTGCCGATGTAGACCTCCGACTCGCCGGCGTTCTCGAAGTAGTAGATGCGCGAGTGCTCGAGGAAGCGGCCGACGATCGAGCGCACGGAGATGTTGTCGGAGATGCCGGGGATGCCGGGACGAAGGCAGCACACCCCGCGCACGATCAGATCGATGCGTACGCCGCACTGGCTGGCGCGGTACAGGTTCCTGATCATCCCCGGGTCGGCCAGCGCATTCAGCTTGAAGACCAGCCGCGAGGGACGGCCGGCCTGCTGGTGCTCGCATTCCCGATCGATCAACGCCTTGAGCTGCGTGCGCAGCGACACCGGTGCGACGAGCAGCTGGTCGTAACTGCGGCGGTTGGAGTACCCGGTCAGGTAATTGAACACTTCCGAGATGTCGTCGATGATGGCGGCGTCGGAGGTGAAGAGGCCGAGGTCGGTATAGATCTGGGCCGTGGCGCGGTTGTAGTTGCCGGTGCCGACGTGTGCGTACCGTCGGATGCCGTCCTGCTCCTTGCGCACCACGAGACACAGCTTCGCGTGCGTCTTGAGGTTCATCACGCCGTAGACCACGTGGATGCCGGCCGCCTCCATCCGCGTCGCCCATTCGATGTTGTTGCGCTCGTCGAAGCGGGCCTTGAGCTCGACGAGCACCGCCACCTGCTTGCCCTGCTCGGCAGCGGCGATCAGCAGGTCCACGAGCGGCGAGTTCTGCCCGATGCGGTAGAGCGTCATCTTGATGGCGACGACCTGCGGGTCGTCCACCGCCGCCTTGATGAACGACTCCACCGCCGAGAAGGAGTCGAACGGGTGATGCACGAGGACGTCGTCGCCGCGCAGGTCGTCGAAGATCTCGGTGTAGCCCGACCAGATCATCCGCGGAGAGAAGGGCGTGTCCTTCAGGTGCGGCAGGTGCAGCCGTGTCAGCTGATGCCAGTCGTCGAAGTCCATGCGCTCGCGCGTGCGCGTGACGATGTCGTCGTCGATCTCGAAGTTCTCGACGAGGATGTTGAGCACCCGGCGCGGCATCGCGTCGTCGACTTCGAGCAGGCAGAGCGCGCCGTACCGGAGCTGCTTGAGGCTCCGATCCACGGTCTCGAGGAGGTCGTCGGCTTCGTCCTCCTGGATGACCATGTCGGTGTCGCGGATGATCCGGAACAGGTGCGCCGACTGCAGGTCGGTGCCCGGGAACAGCTGCTGGAGGTTCGCGCGGACGATGTCCTCGAGGAACGCGAAGGTCAGGCCGGGCTGCGCGCACTTGTCGGCGGGGATCGGGACGAACCGATCGAGCCCGGCCGGGATCTTCACGCGCGCGAACTTCGTGCGTCCGCTGTGCTTGACGACGACGGCGAAGTTGCGACTCAGGTTGGAGATGTAGGGGAACGGATGCCCCGGGTCGAATGCGAGCGGCGTGAGCACCGGCAGGATCTCGGTCCTGAAGTACTCCGCGAGGTGAGCTCGGACGTCCTCGCTGTACGCGTCGGCCTCGAGGAAGCGCACGCCCTCGTCGGCGAGTGCCGGACGGAGCTGGTCCCGCCAGCACCTGGTCACGTCGTCCATCATCCGCGCGGCGCGTGCACGGGTCGCCATGAGCTGCTGCTCGGTGTTGAGGCCGTCGGGGCTGACGTCCTCGATCCCGGCGCGGTACTTCTTCAGCAGCGTAGCCACGCGCACCATGAAGAACTCGTCGAGGTTCGTGGCGACGATGGCCAGGAACTTGACGCGCTCGAGCAGTGGGTGGGACGTTCCGAGCGCCTGATCGAGCACGCGCTGGTTGAACTCGAGCCAGCTGAGCTCGCGGTTGATGTAGAGCGAGGGGTGGTCGAGCACGGCGGGGTCGCACGCCGACCAGTCGGTGCGCACCACCGGCATTCGCACGAGTCGTCGGGCCCCGCGGGCGCGGGCAGAGCGGGTCGAACTGGGCGATGTGGCGTTCATGCGCTCGGGTCCGTGACCGATGGGCCGATGATAGCAAAGGGAGATGACGGGCCTGCGCGCCCGATCCGATGCAGATCACGCTGCTTCCGCCGCTGCTGCCCAATGAGGTCGCCGTCCCGGTACGGACGGGCAGCGATACGTTCGTCCCGGGCTTGAAGGTCGCGGCGACGGTGCTCGCCACACGGGCCGATACCGGCACGTTGCTGTCGCTGCTCGGACGTGAAGTGCTGACGCGCTCGCACGTGCCTCACCCGCCTGGCACCACCTTGCGGCTCGAGGTCGTCACGGGCGGCGCGCAGCCGCTGCTGCGGCTCCTCGGGGCCGAGACGCCGATCGCGCGCGGAGCGTCACCGCCGTCGGACCTGCCGGGTGGAGGGCCTGCCGTGTCGTCCACGACGTACGGTCTGGCGGCAGCGGTGTTCGCCGCGCGTGGTGGCACGGACGTCGCGGCCGCGGCAGCGCTGATGACGCCGTGGATACCCCGGCTCGTCGCGCACGGGCTGATCAGCGGCCAGCAGGGCGACGCCCTGCTGCGGATGCTCGCCGCCGTGCCGGTGCGCCTCACGACCGCCGGGACGCCGGAAGCGGCACAGGCAACCGAGGCCCTTGCGAGAGCGCTGGCGTCGCAGGTCTCGGAAGGCGGCCTGCTCCTCGAGCGCCGACTCGCCGATGTCGCGCGCCAGGGGAGCCGGGACGCCGAGCGTGCCGCGGCGCGTGATCTCCGTGCGCGGCTGGCGGTGCTTGCCGACGCCGTTGCGGACGTTCCCGAGGAGATCGCGCCGGCCCGTGAGGCCGTCCGGCACCTGCAGCAGGCGCTGCTCGCCGAGCAGGCGCGCAGTGCCGCACACCTGGCACGCGATGGCGTGCTGGACGTCCGGATGACGCTGCAGGCAGATCCTGCGTCAGCGGGCGTGCCGCTTCGCCTGCGGATCGAGAAGGACGCGCCCCACACGAAGGACGCGCCCGCGGATTCCACGCCGTGGCGTCAAGCGGTGCTGGACCTTGCGCTCGAGGGGCTCGGGCGCGTCCACGTGCGGCTCGCGCTCGCGGCTGGCCAGGTGCGGGCGGAGTTCTCGGTAGAGGAGGGGAGCGCGGCCGACCGTATCGAGGCCCGCCTGTCGGACCTGACGCAGGCGCTCGAGGCCGCGGGATTCGCCCAGGTGCTCTCGCGTGTCGTCGTCGATCCGGTGCGCGCGTGCGCGCCCGACACGATGCCGGAGCTTCCGCCGCATCACTCGATCGTGGACGCGCAGGCATGAGCGACGAGCCGGCGTTTCCCCGCCGCCGTGCTGCGGCGCTGCGCTACGAGCCGGGCGCGACGCCGGCGCCCGAGGTGGTTGCCACGGGCGAGGGAGCGCTCGCCGAGCAGATCATCGCGCTCGCGCGTCAGCACGGCATCCCGATCCACGAGAGCCCGGACCTCGTGCGCCTGCTGACCCGCCTGCCGCCCGACACGGCCATCCCGGTCGAGTTGTACCGCGCCGTCGCGGAAGTGATCGCTTTCCTGATGCGGACGGCGCAACCCGAACGCGAGTAGGCGCGCCCGGGACGCGCGCCTTTCCCGGCCTACTTGATCGCGACCGACTGCTTCGTGTCGGCCCAGTGGATCTCGAGGTTGCCGCCGGCAATCGTGATCGTGAGCTGCTCGACCGGCTTGTCGAGCTTGCTCGCCGTCATCGGCACGCGGCCGAGATCCTGCGCCTCGTTGTACGACGTGCCCCACTGGCCGGTCTGCTTGTTCACGATCAGCTGCCACGGCTCGCCAGGCAGCGTGTAGAGCGTGTAGGTGCCGGCCGGGACCGACAGCGTGCCGATCTGCAGCGGCTTGTCGGTCTTCAGCGTGGTGGCCTCGTCGGCGCCCGTGCGCCAGACCTTCCCGGTCGGCGCGAGCTTCTCGAGACCGCGGCCCTTCAGGTACGGGCGTCCGTAGATCAGCGTGACGGTGGCATCACCGACCTTGTACTCCACGGTTTCGTGCGGACTGCCGCCCTTGCCGGGCGTGCTGGACACGACCTTCTGTGCCAGCGCGGGAGCGGGAATGGCGAGGGTGGTTGCGGCGACCGCGAGCGCGGCGGTCAGGGCGAGGATGGTTCGGCGCATGTCTGTTCTCCTTTGTCCTTCTTCCTTCGTCCTTCTACAGGATCTTCTTCCCCATGGCCGACGCCGCCAGTTCGGCAGCGAGCACGGCCGTGGTGTTCTGCACGTCGAGTACGGGGTTGACCTCCACGAGGTCGAGCGCGATCAGCCGGCGGGAGTCGGAGAACATCTCCATCGCCATGTGCGCTTCCCGGTAGTTCAAACCGCCGCGCACCGGCGTGCCGACCCCGGGCGCGATCGTCGGATCGCAGACGTCGAGATCGAAGGACACGTGGATGCCGGCCGTGTCTCGGCAGGCGATCGCGATCGCCTGCTCGAGCACGGCGGCCGTGCCATGCCGGTCGATGTCCTTCATCGTGAAGACGTGCACGCCGGCCCCGCGCACCTCGTCCTTCTCACGGTCGTCGAGGTTCCTGACGCCGACCAGCACCGTGTGCTCCGGCTGCACCTTCGGTTCGTACCCGCCGATCAGCGCCAGTTCACGAGGATCCTCTCCGAGCAGGGCGGCCAGCGGCATCCCGTGCACGTTGCCCGATATCGTCGTCGCCGGCGTGTTCATGTCGGCGTGCGCATCCACCCAGATCAGCCCGATTGGCGCGTCGCGCCGCCGCGCGAACGCCGCGGACGCGGCCACCGAACCCGCGGCGAGACTGTGGTCGCCGCCGATCACGATCGGGAACGCTCCCTCCATCAGGGTGTCGAGCGCCTGCGCGTACAGCGCCTCGCACACCGCCTGGATCTCCTGGATGTAGCGCTTCTTCGGATCGCCGGGTGCCCGTGTCTCCTGCGTCGGCGTCAGGATGTCGCCGGCATCGCGCACGCGGTGCCCCAGCGCGGCGAGTCGCTCGCCGATGCCGGCGATGCGCACCGCGGACGGGCCCATGTCGACCCCGCGGCGGCCGCCGCCGAGGTCGAGTGGCACGCCGATCAGGCGGATGTCGGCCATCGCCTCCTCAGCGCTTCACGCTCACCGACACACCTTCGGACCCCGGCGCGACGATGGCGGTCAGCAGATCGGGTCGGGTGGTGACCGTCTCGAGAAAATCCTTCATCTCGGCGCCCTTGTTGATCACGTTGTGCGCCACGATGAGGCCGCCCTGCCGCAGCCGCGGGAACGTCATCTCGAAGTACTTCTGGTAGTCGGGCTTCCACGCGTCGATGAACACGAAGTCGAAGGATCCGGGCTCGGCCGGTACGGCCTTGAACGCGTCGCCCGCGACGACCGTGACGACGTCGTTCAGGCCGGCTGCGGCGATGTTCGCCTGCAGTTCCTGTGCGCGCGTCGGGTCGTACTCGATGGTCGTGAGCCTGCCGCCGGTCTCGCGCAGCCCGAGGCCGAGCCAGATCGCGCTGTAGCCACTGGCGCCGCCGATCTCGATCGCCTTCTTCGTACGGGTCGCCACGACGAGCAGGCGCAGGAAGCGGCCGTCCTCTTCCGACACCGAGAGCTGGCCGGCGTCGGCAGCCTTGATGCGCCCGAGCAGTTGCACGATCTCCGGGGTGAGCGCGGGCAGTTGCGCAACCTCATCCGCGGAGCGCGGGTCGGTCTCCCCCTGCGCCACGGCCGGGGCTGGTGAGTCCGGCTCCTGCGAGGACTGGCAGCCAGGGGACGCGAGAGTCACGCACGTGAGTGCGGCCGGAAACAGGAGAAGACGACGATACATGCGGCACGCATATTACCGTGCATGCCATCGGTCGAGCAGCGTACGCATCGCGGCGCGGGCGTCGGCGACGACGTCGGGGATTCCGACGCCACGGAATCCGCTGCCGGCGACACCGATGTACGGCAGGGCCGCGAGCCTCGCATCGATCTGGCGCACCCGCGCCGGGTGGCCGACCTCGTGTTGCGGACTCGCGCGATGCCACCGCACGACGCGCGTGACGTCGGGCGGGCCGGCAATGCCGAACCGCACCGACCAGCTGCGCTGCGCCTCGTCCACGAGCGCCGCGTCGGTAAGCCAGAGCACGGCCTGGTCGAACGCCCCGCCGAAGAACCCGCGGAGGATCGTGTATCCCGCCGGCGCCCGTCCGTCCCACTTCCCGGTGAGCCAACTCGTGGCGAGCAGACGCTCCCGACCGGGTTCCGGCGACGCGACGTAGCCGCTGCCTCGCAGCGGCCGCGCGATCTGCTCGTCCCGGTACACGGCGAGGACACCGGCACTCGAGACGTAGGTGATGGCGCTGCTGGCCTCGGCGGCGAGGGCGTCCAGGCGGCCGAGCCACGTGGCGGTAACCGGTGCGGGAGCCGCCAGGAGCACGACGTCGGCAGGGAGCACGTCATTGGCGCTGGTGCGGACGTGCCATTCCCGGCCCGAGCGACTCAGGTCCACCGCCCCACACCCGAGGCGCACGGTGCCTGTCGGCAGCTGCGCGAGCAGCGTATCGACGAGCGTCGCCATGCCGCGCGGGAAGCTCCGGAAAGCGCCGTCCTTGGTGGCGCGCCGGCCGAGCTCGCCAAGCGTGAGGAGCACGCTGCGGCCCGCCCGTTCCGCAGCCGTCAGCTGTGGCACCAGCGCCTCGGCCGACAACTGCTCGATGTCGCCGACGTGAATCCCGCCGAGCAGCGGCTGGGCGATCCGTCCTGCCACTTCCGGCCCGAAACGCCGGCGGAAGAATGCGGCGACGCTCTCGTCCTCTCGCGAGCGTTTCCGGGGCACCATTGGCTCCAGGGCGACGCGCAGCTTCCCGGCGGGGGAGAGGAGCGTGGACCGCAGCAGCGGTCCGAATCGCGTCGGGATGCCGAACGCGCCGCCGGCGGGCAACGCGTGGAGCCGGCCATCGCGCAACACGAAGGCGTCGCGGGGGGACTTCATCGGGATGAGCTGCCCGTCGATCCCGAGTTCGCGGCACAGGGCGATCGCGCCGGGCTTGCTCACGAGGAACGCGTCGGGACCGGTATCGAGGACGAACGCGCCGACCGCGTCGGTGCGAATCACGCCACCGGCACGGGCCTGCTCCTCCAGCACGGTCACCGGGAGGCCCCTCCGATGGCACTCCCATGCGGCGCTCAACCCGGCGATGCCGCCGCCGAGCACCACGACGCGCGGCGGCGCGCTCGTCATCGGCGTCGATCGGCAGTGAGCTGGTGAACGAGCCGGGCAACGCGCTGGACCACCTCCGGCGAGGTCATCGGCAGCACCCCATGGCCGAGGTTGAAGATGTGCCCCGGGCGCCCCGCGGCGCGCGCCACGATGTCTTCGACCGCCACGCGGACGCGGGGCCAGGGCCCGAGCAGGAGCGTCGGGTCGAGGTTCCCCTGGATCGCCCGTTCAGCGCCGATGAGCTGCCAGGCCCGATCGAGTGGTGTCCGCCAATCGGCGCCGACGACGGTGCTGCCGGCCGTGGCCATGTCCTCGAGCAGTGTCGCGGTGCCGACGCCGAAGTGGATCGAGGGCACGTCCAGCTCGGCGATGGCGGCGAACACCCTGCGGGTGTGGGGGAGCGCGAACTCGCGATAGTCGGCGGCACTCAGCTGCCCGACCCACGAGTCGAAGACCTGGACCGCGTCGACGCCGGCGGCAATCTGGGCGCGGAGGTATGCGCCGGCCATGTCCGCCAGCCGCTCACAGAGGGCGTGCCACGCCGCCGGCTCGGTGTACATCATTGCCTTGGTGCGCGCGAAATCCTTCGACGGGCCGCCCTCGATGCAGTAGGAGGCGAGGGTGAAGGGCGCACCGACGAAGCCGATGAGCGGCACCTGCAGCTGCGGCTTCAGGAGCCGGATGCTCTCCAGGACGTAGGCGAGCGACTCCTCGACGTCGATGTCCCGCACCCGGTCCACGTCGGCGGCCGATCGCAAGGGGTTGTCGAACTGGGGGCCCTCACCCTTGACGAAGTCGAAGGAGAGGCCCATCGGGGCAAGGGGCAGGAGCAGGTCGGAGAACAGGATGGCGGCGTCCACCTCCACGGCGCGCACCGGCTGGAGCGTCACCTGGACGGCGAGTTCGGGCGTCCGACAGAGTTCCAGCATCCCGTAGCGTTGCCGCAGGGCGCGATATTCGGGCATGTACCGGCCGGCCTGGCGCATGAACCAGACGGGCGTGGCGTCGACGGGCTGGCGCCGGCAGGCGCGGAGAAAGCGGTCGTTCACGGCTGAGTGGGCGAGCTAAGTAGCTTGGAAACAGAGCGTTAAGGAAATGGGCCGGCCTGTGGCAGAATAGGGCCCGCCGAGCGCGACGCGCTGGCAAGTGGTTACGCATCCATGCTAGCATTCCGCGGTTGCCGCCGCCGCGTGGCAGGCGCGGGGCGCGCCGGGGTCCTCTGCGACCCGCGGAGGCTGTGTGGCGATTCTCATCCGTCCGGTACGTGAACAGTTCGAGCACGACCGCGTGATCCGCACGCTGGAGCTGGCGTTTGCCGAGCGCTTCGGTGTCGAGGCCAACGTCGGCGACGAACGACGCGTACCCGTCAAGACCGGCACGGGACAGGCCTACCCCGACCTCATTCTCTCCGTCACGGACGCCGGCAAGAAACCCCATGCCATTGTCGAGGTGGAGACCGCTGAGTCGGTGAACAACCTCGAGGCGATGTACCAGTGGGTCCTCTTCAACAAGGCGCGCGCCCAGTTCCATCTGTACGTGCCGGTCGCGTGCGTCGACGCCACCCGCCGGCTCTGCGCGCAGCACCACATCGCTCCGGCCGAGGTGTGGTCGTTTGCATCACTCGGTGGTGATCAGCTCCGGCTCGAACGCGTTTATCGTGACCCGGCGCTGCCAGCCGACGACAAGGCGGGGCCCGAAGCGGTCGTCGACATCGTGTCGATAAGAACCCGCCGGGCCAGCGACATCGAGGCGGCGGTCGAGTCGGCCATCCAGAACCCGCGGCGCAGCGAGGAGATGAGCCCGGCCGATAGCCGGCGCGCGATCGCGGAGGCGGCCGCCACAGCGGCGGCCGAGCCGTTGCGATTGCCTCCGCTGCGCAGCAAGGCCGCCAGGCCCAAGGCCCCGAAGGGCCCGAAG
>JAEYZV010000168.1 GCA_023427865.1 Acidobacteriota bacterium | reverse complement strand
CCCCCGGGCCTGCCGGCGATGATCCGGAGTTCGACTGGCCCGACGAGGAGATGCAGGCCGGCGACGTGGCGCCGAGCGTCGAGCAACGGGTGCCGGTCGTCCTGCCTGCCGACGGCCTGGGGTCGCGGGTCCGGGCCGGGATCATCGACGCGGTCCTGTTGCTCGCCATCGACGCGATCGTCGTGTGGCTGACGCTGCGCGTGGCGGGCGTGGACGCGGCGGAGTGGCGCCTGATCCCGATCGTGCCGCTTGCCGGCTTCCTGTTCCTGTTGAACACCTCGTACCTGGTGACCTTCACCGCCGCCTCTGGCCAGACCATCGGCAAGATGCTGGCTGGCGGTCGCGTGGTCTACGGCGACGCCGGCCCGGTGCCGTTCGGCCCCGCCGTCCTGCGCAGCGTCGCGTTGCTCGTGTGCGTGTTGCCGCTCGGCCTGGGGCTGTTGCCCCTGTTCATGGACGCCGGACGCCGGGGGCTGCACGATCGCCTCGCCCGCACCCGCGTCGTGCCCTCCGCCTAGGAGTCCCCGTTCGTGACATCCCGCATGTCCCTCGCCGTCGCGACGGCGCTCGGCGCCGGCTACGTGCCGTTCGCTCCCGGTACCATCGGCTCGATCGCCGGGCTGGCGCTGTTCGTGGTGGTCCGTGCCACCGGCCAGCCCGCAGTCGAACTGGCGGCCATCGTCGCCGTCTACCTCGTCGGGGCCTGGGCGGCCACGGCCGCCGAGGCGCATTTCGGGCACATCGACCCGGGGCCTGTCGTGATCGACGAGGTCCTCGGCATGCTGGTGACGCTGGCACTCGTGCCGGTGTCGATCACCGGCGCGCTGGTCGGCTTCGTCCTGTTCCGCGTCTTCGACGTCATCAAGCCGCCGCCGTGCAACAGGCTCGAGGCGCTGCCCGGCGGGTGGGGCGTGATGAGCGACGACTTCATGGCGGCCGTGTACGCACACCTGTGCGTGCGCCTGCTGGCCTGGGCCGCGCCCGGCTGGATGCTGGCATGACCACCACGCCCTTCGCGCGCGCCGAGACCATTGCCGTCGGCAGCGAACTGCTCGCGCTGGGGCGTGTCGACACCAATTCCGGCGTCATCGCCGAGCGGTTGCAGACGATCGGCATCGACGTCGTGGCGCGCAGCGTCGTCGCCGATCGACTGCAGCACCTCGAGCTGGCCGTGCGCACGGCGCTGCAGCGTGCCGATCTCCTCGTCGTCACCGGCGGGCTCGGTCCCACCGACGACGATCTCACGCGGCTGGCCGTTGCCAGCGCGCTCGGACGGACGTTGCACGAGGACCCCACGCAACTGGCGCGCATCGTCGAGCGCTTCGCGCGACGCGGGCTCGAGATGCCCGCGATCAATCGCCGCCAGGCGATGCTCGTCGACGGAGCGCAGCGTCTCGACAACCCGCACGGCACCGCTCCGGGCCAGTGGATCGAACTCGGCGCGCAGGCGGTGGCGCTGCTGCCCGGTCCGCCGCGCGAGATGGAGCCGATGCTCGACGCGCTCGTCGCCGGGGTGCTCGGCTCGCGCGGCGGTCGCGCACGGACGTACCGCCGCGGGCTGAAGGTGGCCGGCCGCAGCGAGTCGGCCGTCGAGGCGACGCTGCAGCCGCTCTACGCCCGCTGGCGCGCCGGCGTGCCCGCCATCGATGCAACGATCCTCGCCGCGCGCGGCCGCATCGAACTGCACGTGTTCGCGCGCAGCGACGATCGGGACGCTGCGGAGATCGCACTCGAGCAGGCGGTCATCGAGGCGGCGGCGGCGCTCGGACCTGCGGTGTACACGACGCGCGACGAGACGCTGGAGGAGCTTGCCGGCCGACTGCTGCAGGCTGCGGGCTGGCGGGTCGCGGTGGCCGAGTCGTGCACCGGCGGCATGCTCGGCATGCGGCTCACCGACGTCCCCGGCAGTTCGCGCTGGGTGGAAGGCGGCCTCATCGTCTACGCCGATGCGTTGAAGACGGCGCTCGCGCACGTGCCCGCAGCGCTGATCGCGGAGCATGGCGCGGTGAGCGAGCCGGTGGCCCGCGCCCTGGCCGACGGCGTGCGGCGTGCGTGCGGCACGGAGGTCGGCATCGGCATCACGGGCATCGCCGGGCCCGACGGCGGGTCCGAAGCCAAGCCGGTCGGGACGGTGTTCATCGGGATACGCACGCCCACCGTGGCGGCCTGCCGCCACGCCCGGTTCGTCGGGGATCGCACCGTCGTGCGGCAACAGTCGGTGTCGGCGGCGCTCGACATGCTGCGCCTCGCGCTCACCGGCCACGATCCGCTCGGGGTGCCGCGGTGATCGGCGTGCAGATCGGCATCGTGGCGCTCGGGTTCCTGCTCGGTTCGATACCGTTTCCTTACCTCTTGACGCGGCGCCGCGGCGTCGACCTGCGGACGGTCGGATCGGGCAACGTCGGGGCGACCAACGTGCTGCGCGTCTCGTCGCCGGCCCTGGCGATGGCCGCGCTCGCCCTCGACGCGACCAAGGGCAGCCTCGCCGTCTGGATCGCCGACGCGATGACCCGGCAGTCGTCGCTCGCGGTCTGCGCAGGGCTCGCGGCCGTGGCGGGGCACGTCTACCCGCCGTGGCTCGGATGGCGCGGGGGCAAGGGCATGGCGACGACCCCCGGCGTGTTCGCGATGCTCGCGCCGGCGGCGGCCGCCGTCTGCGCGGCGGTCTTCGTGTCGCTCATCGCCTGGACACGCTACGTGTCGCTCGGATCGCTCGGCGCGATGGCGGCGCTGCCACCCCTGACGGTGTGGTTCGGCGCCTCGACGCCGGTACTCCTTGGCGCGTGCGCGGCCGCGGCACTCGTGGCGTTGCGACACCGCGACAACGTGCGCCGGCTGTGGCGCGGCACCGAACGTCGCCTGGGGCAGCGCCTGTGAACATGACGGTGGTGGGGGCCGGGTCCTGGGGCACGGCACTCGCGGTCCACCTGGCGCGCATCGGGCACGACGTCGCCCTGTGCGCGCGCGACGGGGCCCTCGTGGCGCGCATGCTCGAGGAGCGAGAGAACGCGGCGTACCTGCCCGGCGTGACGCTGCCCAACGGCGTTCGTCCGACGGCAGATACCGCGGAAGCGGTGGCGCAGGCAGGGACGATCGTCTGGGCAGTGCCCTCGCACGGCACGCGGGCCATGGCGGCGGCCATCTCCCCGCACGTGCGCCCCGGGACCATCGTCGTCAGCGCCACGAAGGGCCTCGAACGGCCGACGTGGACGCGCATGTCCGAGGTCCTGCGGCAGGTCCTGCCCGCCGGCTGTCGTGTCGTCGTGCTCTCGGGACCGAGCTTCGCGCACGAGGTCGCGTGCGAGTTGCCGACGGCGGTGGTCGTCGCCGCCAGCGATGCCGACACGAGCGCGCACGTGCTCGAGCAGTTGCGCGGCAAGCGGTTCCGTCTGTACGCGACCGACGACGTGATCGGCGTCGAGCTCGGCGGCGCGTACAAGAACGTCATCGCAATCGCTGCGGGCGTCGTCGAGGGGCTCGGGTTGGGACACAACGCGCTCGCGGGGCTGGTCACGCGCGGCCTGGCCGAGATGACGCGGCTGGCCGTGGCGGTCGGCGGACGCCAGGAAACGCTTGCCGGGTTGAGCGGGCTCGGTGACCTGGTGCTCACGTGCACGGGGGCCGCGAGCCGCAACCACAAGCTTGGCGTCCAGTTGGGGCAGGGGCAGGCGCTGCCAGACATCCTCGCGGGCATGCGGATGGTGGCCGAGGGCGTCAACGCGGCCGAGGGCATGCTGGCGCTCGGGTCGGCCGCGGGGGTGGAACTGCCCATTGCCGCGCAGATGGTCGACGTCCTCGCAGGCCGCACGCATCCGCTGGCCGCCACCGAGGCGCTGATGCTCCGCCCGCAGAAGCAGGAGAGGCACTGAAGAGATTTCGGAATTGCAGAATTGCCGAATTTCATCGTCACCGGAATGCCTCGACGGCTGGCGGTGACGTTGCCATTCTGAAATTCTGCAATTTTGAAATTGTTACACTGCCTGTGTGAGCTTTTTCGATCGCCTCAAGTCGAGCCTCCAGAAGACGAAGGACCAGTTGCTCGGTGCGTTCGAGCCGGAGCAGGTTCCGGTCACGACGTCCGGTACGGCAACGGCCGAGGCGCGCGCGACCCGGCGGATCGAGTCGATCGATGCACTCGAGGAGGCGCTGATCACGTGTGACGTCGGCGTCGCCGCCACCGACCGGATCGTGGAGAGCGTGCGGCGCAAGGCGCGGCGCGGCGACGACCTGCTGCCGCTCGTCCGCGAGGAGATCCTCCGGATCCTCGAAGGCACGGCGCCTCCACCTGCCACTGGCGCGCGCCCACGGGTCGTGCTCATCGTCGGCGTGAACGGCACGGGCAAGACCACGTCCATCGGCAAGCTCGCCAACCTCCTGAAGCAGCAGGGCGAGAAGCCGCTCGTGTGCGCGGCCGACACGTTCCGCGCGGCCGCCGTCGAACAGCTCGAGATCTGGACGCGCCGGGCCGAGGTCGGGTTCGTCCGCGCGCAGCCGAACTCCGATCCCGCGGCGGTGGTGTTCGACGCCATCCAGTCGGCGCGGGCGCGCGGGCTCGATCCGGTGCTCGTCGACACCGCCGGACGTCTGCACACGCGCGTCAACCTGATGAACGAGCTCGAGAAGATCAAGCGTGTCGCGGCGCGCGATGTCGAGGGGGCGCCGCACGAGGTGCTTCTCGTGCTCGACGCCACGGTCGGGCAGAACGGCGTGGCGCAGGCGCGCGAGTTCATGAAGGTGTCGGGCGTCAACGGCATCATCCTCACGAAGCTCGATGGCACCGCGAAGGGCGGCGTTGCGGTGGCGATCGCGCAGGATCTGCGGCTGCCCATCCTGTATGTCGGGACGGGCGAGCAGATCGACGACCTGGTGCCGTTCAATCCCCGCGAGTACGTGGACGCGCTCTTCGACGAGGC
Organism: Acidobacteriota bacterium; assembly: GCA_023427865.1. Taxonomy (GTDB): domain Bacteria; phylum Acidobacteriota; class Vicinamibacteria; order Vicinamibacterales; family Vicinamibacteraceae; genus Luteitalea. The sequence goes on along the minus strand of JAEYZV010000168.1, from coordinate 3,132 downwards.
GTGGTAGACGACCAGCACGTCGACGGTGACCTGCTGCCCGAGGACGCCCACTTCATGGCGCGCGCCTTGTGGCACGCCGAACGCGGACGGGCGAGCACCACGCCGAATCCGATCGTCGGCGCCGTGCTCGTGGACCGCGAACGCGTCGTCGTCGGTGTCGGACACCATCAGCGCGCGGGCGGGCCGCACGCCGAAGTCGTGGCGATGCAGGGCGCGGGTGCGCGGGCCCGGGGCGCCACGCTCTACTGTACGCTCGAGCCCTGCAGCCATCAGGGCCGCACCGGGCCCTGTTGCGTGGCCGTTGCCGCTGCGGGCATCGCGCGGGTCGTGATTGCCACCGACGACCCGTTTCCCGCGGTGCGCGGACGAGGCCTCGAGTACCTGCGCGCGCAAGGGATCAACGTCACCGTGGGGCTTGGACGACGCGAGGCACGTCGGCAGAACGCGCCCTTCTTCCGCGTCGTCGAACTCGGGCGGCCATGGGTGCAGTTGAAGGTGGCGATGAGCCTCGATGGCGGCGTCGCGGCCCGGCCCGGTGCCAGGACGACGCTGAGCGGGCCCGAGGCCGCACGATGGACGCAGCGGCTGCGGGCGAGCGTGGATGCGATCGCGGTGGGCTCGAATACCGCGTGTGTCGACGATCCCCTGCTCACCGCGCGCGAGGTGTACCGCCACCGACCGCTCACGCGCGTCGTCTTCGACCGGCGCGTGCGGCTCTCACCCGACGCGCGACTCGTGCGCTCGATCGAGCAGGGGCCGCTGCTCCTCATGGCCGACGAGACCGGCGCCTCCTCGTCGGCGGCCGGCCACCTGCGTACGCGAGGCGTCGACGTGGTCGCGAGCGACGGCACGATTGCCGGGGCCCTTGGGGTCCTCGCCGCTCGGGGCATCCAGTCCCTGCTCGTCGAGGGCGGACCGGCGCTGCACGCGGCATGCTGGGAGGCCGGCGTGGTGGACCGCGTCAGCCAGCTCGTGAGCGACCGCGCGCTCGGTCCCGGCGCCGTGCGCTGGGACGTGCCGGCCTGGCTGAACGGGTGGTCGCCCAGAACCGTGCCCCTGGGGCACGACGTCCTTCTTGAAGCAGATGTTCACCGGACTCGTTGAAGCAACAGGCACCGTGCGCGCGCTGGTCCCCGAAGGCGGCGGGCAGCGGGTCACGATCGAAACGCCCCTGGCCGCGGCGCTCGCGCCGGGCGACAGCGTCGCCACCAACGGCGTGTGCCTGACCGTGGTGACGTGCGATGCCGCGTCGTGGAGCGCCGACGTGTCGCCCGAGACGCTGCGGGTCACCGCCCTCGGTCTGCTCGAGCCCGGTTCGCTCGTGAACCTCGAGCGCCCGCTCGCGGTGGGCAGCCGCCTCGGCGGCCACTTCGTGCAGGGTCACGTCGACGGCACGGGACGCATCGCCTCGGTGACGCCCGAGGGCGAGTTCTACCGCATCCGTGTTTCGTTCCCGCCGGAACTGGCCGCATACTTCATCGAGAAGGGGTCGGTCGCCGTGGACGGCATCAGCCTCACCATCGCCTCGCTCGGCGAGGCGGCCTTCGACGTCCAGATCATCCCGCACACCTGGGCCGCCACGACCCTGCGCGCGGCGCGACCGGGCTCGATCGTGAACATCGAATGCGACATGGTCGGCAAGTACGTCTTGCGTGGCCTCTCGCTGGGAACTGTCCGCTCATGACGCGAACGCTGCGCATCGCCAAGGGCTCGACCGCCGCTCGACGAGGTCCGTTTGCCGCCGTCGAAGACGCCATCGCGGCGTTCAAGGCCGGCAAGATGGTGATCGTCGTCGACGACGAGGATCGGGAGAACGAGGGCGATCTGACGATGGCCGCCGAGCTGGTGACGCCGGAGGCGATCAACTTCATGGCCACGCACGGGCGTGGCTGGATCTGCCTGGCGATGACGCCCGAGCGGCTCGACGAGCTCGAAATCCCGCTCCAGGTGCAGGAGAACTCGTCGCGCCTCGGCACCGCGATGTGCGTCGGCATCGAGGCGAAGGTGAACACCTCCACGGGGATCTCGGCGCGCGATCGCGCGACGACGATCCGCACCGCGATCGACCCGGCGACGCGGCCATCCGACCTGGCGCGTCCCGGACACATCATCCCGTTGCGTGCGCGGTCGGGCGGCGTGCTCGTGCGCACCGGCCACACGGAAGCGGCCGTCGATCTGGCACGCGCCGCCGGCCTGGCGCCGGCCGGGGTCATCTGCGAGATCACGAAGAAGGACGGCGAGATGGCGCGCGTGCCCGACCTGGCGCGCTTCGGCAGGAAGCACGGGTTGCTGATGATCACCATCGCGGACCTCGTGCGTTACCGCCTCCGACACGAGCGGCTGGTGCAGCCGGTCGCCACCGCGAACCTGCCGAGCGACTTCGGCGATTTCCAGCTGCATGCGTTCGACAGCCCGGTGGACGGCCTCACGCACGTCGCACTCGTGCGCGGCGACATCGGCAATGGCGTCGACGTGATGGTGCGAGTCCATTCGAGCTGCCTCACCGGCGACGTCATCCAATCCGCCCGCTGCGATTGCGGCGCCCAGCTCGAGACGGCGATGCAGCGGATCGCCGATGAGGGGCGCGGCGTCCTGCTGTACCTCAACCAGGAGGGACGCGGCATCGGCCTCGCGAACAAGATCCGCGCGTACGCGCTGCAGGATCAGGGGCTCGACACGGTGGAAGCCAACGAGCGCCTCGGCTTCAAGGCCGATCAGCGCGACTACGGGATCGGAGCGCAGATCCTGCGTCACCTCGGTGTCCGCTCGATGCGCCTGCTCACGAACAACCCGCGCAAGTTCGTCGGCCTCGAAGGCTACGGCCTGTCGGTGACCAGTACCGAACCGCTCGAGATTCCCGCGGGCGAGCACACACTCAAGTACCTGAAGACGAAGAAGGCCAAGCTGGGACACACGCTCAAGGGCGTGTAAGAGTCCGGTCTTCGGCATGCGGCCGCCGGCCTTCATGACCTGAGATCCCGCCCCGTGGCGGGCCGCCAGGCTCCGCCCGGCGGACGCCGGCGCGCGTCGGGCAAGGCCAGACGCCTACGAACGGTTCGCGGCGTGGCGATCCGTTGGCTGCGGTACACGTTCTCGTCGACCGATCCCGCAGCACGTCGGAGTCACTTGGAG
>JAEYZV010000153.1 GCA_023427865.1 Acidobacteriota bacterium | reverse complement strand
CCGTATCGGCGGCCGCCAGACCCTCGGTCGGTCTCGAGCTGTTCTCCGTGCGCGAGGAGCTCGCACGTGACCTGTTCGGTACGGTGCGCAGGGTCGCGCAGATCGGGTACGAAGCGGTCGAGTTCTTCTCCCCCTACTACGAATGGACGCCGGCGTACGCGCGCCAGGTGCGGCAGCTGCTCGACGAGGTGAAGCTGAAGGCACCGTCCACGCACAACAGCGCGAAGGTGTTCACGCCCGAGGGGCTGAAGAAGGCAATCGAGCTCAACCAGATCATCGGCTCCAACCTGATCGTGATGGCCAGGGCCGGGCGCCGCATCACGACCGTGGACGACTGGAAGCGCGGGGCCGAGCAGCTCGCCGCCGCGTCCGAGACGCTGCGTCCGCACGGCATGCGCGCCGGCTTCCACAACCACCAGCTGGAGTTCACGCCGATCGACGGCACTCGCCCGATGGACGTGATCGCGGCCAACACGCCCGACGACTTCGTGCTCCAGCTCGATGTCGGCACGTGCGTGCACGCCGGCCAGGACCCCGTGGCGTGGATCAAGGCCCATCCCGGCCGCACCAGGAGCATCCACTGCAAGGACTGGGCGCCGGGCGAGGGCGACAAGGGCGGCTACCGCGTGCTCACCGGCGAGGGCGCGGCGCCGTGGAAGGCGATCCGCGCCGCGGCCGAATCGGTCGGCGGCGTCGAAACCTACCTGATCGAACAGGAAGGCAGCCGGTTCCCGCCGTTCGAGACGGCCGAGAAATGCCTCGCCGCCTGGAAAGGCATGCAGTCGTGACGCCGCGGCGACTCGCGCCCGTCACGCTGACCGCGACGCTGCTGGCGAGCCTCGTCGGGAGCGGCACCGGGTGGTCGCAGGCAGCGGCGTCGGCACAGGTGAAGACGACCGGCGGCGTGCTCGAAGGCGTGACGCTCGACGAGGGCCGCCAGCGCGTGTTCAAGGGCGTGCCCTACGCCGCGCCGCCTGTCGGTCCGCTTCGCTGGAAGGCGCCGCAGCCGCTTGCGGCGTGGACGGGCGTGCGCAAGGCCGACGCGTTCGGCGCGCAGTGCCACCAGCCGTCGATCTTCGGCGACATCGTGTTCGACCGGCCGGCGAGCGAGGACTGCCTCTACCTGAACCTCTGGACGCCGGCGCGCGATGCCGAGGCGAAGCTCCCCGTGATGGTGTGGATTCACGGCGGCGGCTACCAGGCGGGCGCCTCCCATGAGCCTCGCCACGACGGCACGCGCCTGGCCGACAAGGGCGTCGTGCTCGTCACGATCAACTACCGGCTCGGCGTGTTCGGCTTCTTCGCGCACCCGGCGCTGGCCGGCGACGACCGGCGTGGCTCGTCGGGCAACTACGGGCTGCTCGACATGATCGCGGCGCTGCAGTGGGTGCGCGACAACGTCGCGGCATTCGGCGGCGACCCCGGCAACGTGACCATCTTCGGAGAGTCGGCCGGGTCGTTCGCGGTGAGCACGCTGATGGCCGCTCCACAGGCGCGCGGTCTGTTCCACCGCGTGATCGGCGAGAGCGGCGCGCCGTTCGGTCCGTCGCTCTCGCTCGCGACACGCCAGGCGAGCGAAGCCAACGGCGAGAAGTTCGCGGCGTCGATCGCCGCGACCACGGCGGAGGCACTGCGCGGGAAGCCGGCCGAGGACGTGCTCGCCGCGGCCGCGAAATGGCAGCCATGGTTCGCGCCGTCGATCGACGGCGTGGTGATCACCGAGCCGGTGCCGGCCACCTTTGCCGCCGGACGGCAGGCGAAGGTGCCGCTGCTGGCCGGATGGAACGCCGACGAATCGCGGGCGCAGGTCGTGCTCGGCAAGGAGCCGCCGACCGCCACGTCGTTCAGGGAACAGACGGGCAAGCGGTTCGGCGCCGGGGCCGACAAGCTGCTTGCGGTGTATGCCGCGGGCAGCGACGCGGAGGCGATGGAGTCGGCCGCCGCACTCGCCAGCGATCTCTTCATCGGGTACGCGACCTGGAAGTGGATCGAGGCACACAGCGCCTCCGGCGAGTCGCCCGTGTACCGCTATCTCTTCAGTCGCAAGATTCCGGTACGGCCGGGACTCATCGTCAACGGACGTCCCGCGACCGCCGAGGACATCGGCGCGAGACACGCGGGCGAGATCGAGTACGTGTTCGGCACTCTGGACAGCGTGAAGGATGTGACGTGGACGGAGGCCGACCGCGCTCTCTCGGACGCCATCGGCACCTACTGGACCAACTTCGCCCGCACCGGTGACCCCAACGGCAGCGGCGTGCCCGCCTGGCCACGCTTCGACCGGGACGCCGCCTCCGCCACGCAGGCCACCGACCCGCGGGTCCTTCGGCTCGACACGACGATCACCGCCGTACCCGAGCCCGATCGCCAGCGGTTCGAGGTGCTGGACGCGCTGCTGTCTGCCCCACGCACCGGCAGCGCCCCCTGAATCCGACCGGCCCTCGACGCGCTCACGCGAGCGCGTCGATGCGCGCCTTCAGCGACGAGAGGCGTGCCTGCAGGTCCGACAGCGTGCCGCGCACCGTGTCGAGCGACTGCTGCTCGGCGCGCACGAAGCGGCTGTAGGGCGCGACGCCCTCGTCGAGGCGTTCGGTGCCCCGCTGCAACTCCTGCTGGAACTGGGTACGGAGGGCGCGAGAGAGCGTCTCGCGCAGGTCGTGCACCTTCTGCCGCAGGTCCTCCTTGGCCTTGCGTCGTCGTGCCGGGACGATGAACAGGCCGAGCGTGGCGATCACGCCCGCGAGGACGATGCCGGTGACGTCGGCGGCCGCGGTCGAGGCAGCCACGGTGACGAGCGTGCCGAGCCCGAGTGCACCTGCGCCTGCCGCGGCGGCGGCGGCCACGGAGTTGCGGGCCCCCTCGGCCAGGCTCGCGGCTTCGCGCTGGCGGTCGAAGCTGTCCACGACGCGCTGCGCTTCCCGGCCCACCGAGTCGAGCAACCGGCCGCGCTCGACGTGGAACGTCGCCAGTTCCGGATCGCCGACGATGCGGTCGCGGTACTGGCGGCGGCGCTCCGCGAGATGGTTGTTCACCTGCTGCCATTGCCGCAGGTCCGCGCTCACCATCCAGTCGATCAGCTCGGAGACCCTGCGCTCGATCTCCACCGGGGCATCCGCGACGACATCGCGCGTGAAGCCTTCCTGCACGCGCGACTTGTTCAGCAGGTCGGCGACGCGGCCGATGCGGAGCATCTCGTCGAAGAACACGTGCCCGCGCTGCTCCATCTGCAGCAGCACGTTGTCGATCTCGCCCATCCGCAGCTCGAACTGCCGGTCCATGTCGGACCGGTACACCTGATGCTGCTTCTCGACGTCGTCGAGCAGCCGGAGGTCGTCCTGCAGCAGCGAGAGGCGGCCATTGGTCACCTCGAGGTAACGCGTGACGAGCGCGGTGCCGATGCCGACCGGGTTGGCGAGCTTGAGCCGCAACCGTTCGCGCTGGTCCAGCCGCTCGTGGATGTAGCGCTCGAGCGTTCCGAAGCGGCTGGCCTCCCATTGGTCGGGATGGCCCTGCTTGGCGCGCATCGCCAGGCGGGCGCTCACGGGGAAGGTGTCGGGTGTGGTGCCGAGTGCGGCCCGCGCGTGCTCCTGCACGAACGCGAGCACCTGCTCCAGGTCGGCCTCCGACTCGAAGAGGTCGACCTTGTTGATGACCAGGACGATCTTCTTGCCCCACTCGCGGATCACGCCCAGGAACTGGCGTTCGCTCTCGGTGAAGGGCCTGTCGGAGGAGGTCACGAAGAGCACGAGATCGGACCGCGGCACGAAGTCGGCGGTGATGGCCTCGTGTTCGCGGATGACGGCGTTGGTGCCGGGCGTGTCGACGATGGCGATTTCGCGCAGGAACGGCACGGGCGCGGTGATCACGTGCAGGTGTGGCGCACGCTCGGTCCGCGTCTCGCTCTCCCCGTACTGCAGCAGGTTCACCTGCGCCGTCGTCGGCGTCACGCCCTCCTTCAGCACCGGCGCGCCGAGCAGCGCGTTGATGAACGCGCTCTTGCCGGCGTTGAACTCACCGACGACCACCACGAGGAACAGCTCGTCGAGCTGCTGCAGCGAGCGGCTCAGCGCCTCGAGGTTCTCCGGCGTCGCCTCGAGCCTCACGAGCGCGTCGCGCAGCGTCTCGAGGACGCGTCGCTCCTCGCTGACGAGTTGCTGGTCTTCCGGACGCAGCAGCGCATTCACCATGCACGCAGCATGGCACATCCCCCGCCGTACGCCCCCGGGCGACGGTCAGCGATCCGGATGCCCGCCCGCCGGGCAGGGCCCGGCGGCTACGTACCGGAAGGCCGCCTCGTTCCCGTACCCGACGACCGCGTCCTTCCCCGTCCGTCGTAGCCGTCGCCCCCCGAGCGACGCTCGGCGATCCGAATCCTGCCCGCCGGGCAGGGCCCGGCGGCTACGTACCGGATGGCCGCCCTTCCCCGTAACCAACGTCCGGATCC
>JAEYZV010000531.1 GCA_023427865.1 Acidobacteriota bacterium | reverse complement strand
TAGGGTCCGCCCTCCCTGGCCATCGAAGCTCCTACGATCGCCGCCACCAGTCTTCCCCGCGCCGAGTCCTCGAAGACGACGGGGTGACGCTCGTCGGCGCTGGCCGCCACGCCTTCGGCCCACGTCCGCGTGAGCGCCGCGCGCTGGTGCTGCTGTCCCCAGGGCATGCGAGCCGCGTGGATGGCAATCCAGACGGCGACACCAACGGCCGCCCATCGCGCAGCGTGGCGTCCTCGCCAGGCCACGAGCTGCGCGACGCCGGCGCCGATGAGCCACCACACCCACGGCAGGAGGATCGCGGCGCGCATTGTGGGCGCCAGGGGTGTCGTCAACAGCCACAGCAGTGCCGCGGCCAGCCACACGCGTTCGCGTGGGACGACCGCCGTGTGGCGGCGACCGAGTGCAGGGAAGAGGAGCAGCAGGCCCGGCAGCCCGACCTCGGCCCGCACGATCCGGAGCGTGGCCGATGCGGGCCAGGCGCCGATCACCCAGGCGAGAAGGGCCGAAAGCGCGAGCACCGTGACGATGCCGAGAGCGACGGCGGCCGTGGCGGCGAGGCTGCCGAACCACGTCACGTGCATCCGCACGCGCCTGCGGACGAAACGCCACAGCAACAGCGCGCTCGCCAGGCTTGCCGGCGCACCGCCGAGCGGCGAGCCCGCCTGCCAGGCGAGCAGCGGTCCGGCAGCCGCGAGCACGGCGACGAGCGTGGCCAGGGGCACACCGAGGCCGGTGGCGCGCAGGGCCGCTGCGAGCACGAGCGCCACCGACGCGGAAACCGCCGCGGCGACGCCTATCGCGCCTGCGACGGCGTTGCGAGGCCACACGAACTCGCCGAGGCGAGTCTGAACGCTGGCAAGGGCGTCCTGCGGCCAGGGGAGCGCTGCCGCCCAGGCGTCGGCCGCGGGTTGTGCGCCGAGCCACGGGAGCCACGCCGAGTGCGGCACGGCGACCCACACGGTGGCGACAACGAGGCCGGCGACGGCAATCGGGCCGATGGCGCGGGCGATGCGTACAATGCGCGGGGTCGGGCCGGCGCCTGCCGTGGCGCTGTCCGCTCCTGCCCTCGATCCCGTGTTCACGCCCGCTCGTGCCTCGTCATCGCTTGCCGTCTGGAGTGCCGTGCTCGCCACGGCGGCGCTGATTGTCCTTCGTTCCCTCGTCTTTCTCCAGTACGAACAGGCCGATTTCGACGCCGACCAGGCCATCGTCGGCCTGATGGCCAAGCACCTCAGTGAAGGGCGCGCGTGGCCGCTGTTCTTCTACGGCCAGCTCTACATGATGGGCGTGCAGGCGTGGATGGCCGCGCCGGTCTTCCTGCTGCTCGGACCGACGGTGTTCGCGCTGAAACTGCCGCTGCTGGTGTTGAACGTCCTCACCGGGGCGTTGCTCGTGTGGCTGCTCGTCCGCGATGCCGGCCTGCGGGCGTGGCAGGCGGCCCTGGCCACGTCGTGGTTCACGCTCGTGCCGCCGGTGACGGCAAGCCGCATGGTGCAGGCGCAGGGGGGCACTATCGAACCACTCCTCTATGCGCTGCTGTTGTGGCTGCTGCGGCGCCGCGCCATCGCGTTCGGGTTGCTCTTCGCCTTCGGGTTCCTGCAGCGCGAGTTCACGCTGTTTGCCGTGCTGGCGATCGGCGCAATCGAGGCGTGGACCGGGGAGCTGTTCTCGCGCCGGCGTGTGGCGCACTGGCTGGTGGTGCTGCTGGTGTTCCTCGGTGCGCGCGAGTCCGTGACGCTGCTGCGCCACACGGCGTCGATGTTCGGCCCCGACGCCGCGCCGCCGCGGCTCGACGATGGGGTGACCAACGTCGATCTGGTCGCCAGGAGCGTGTGCCTCGCGCCCGGGCACGTGCTGGGCAACCTCGAATGGCTCGTCTCGCACAACGTGCCGACGTTCTTCGGCGCGCAGCGGCAACCGGCGGGGATCCTCGTTCTGTCGGGCAACGCGACTGGACAGCCCTGGGCTGCCGTTCCGGCGCTCGTCGCGATGCTCGCAGCGGGCGTCATCGTGGTACGGCGCGGCTGGCGCGTGCTGCCGCCGCTGCGCCGCCCTGACGACCCTCGCGTGCTGCTGCCGGTAATGCTGCTGATCACGGGTGGTCTCGGGCTCGCGGGCGTGGCCACCGGCTGCGACGTCAGAAGCCTGATCACCATCCGCTATCACCTGCTGCTCGCGTTGGCGCCGGTCGGATTGACCGCGCTTGCGTTCGTGGCCGCGGGGTCCTCGACAGGCATTGCAGAAGGGGCCACGCTCAGAGAGCGGGCCCTACCGGCTGCTGTTGCAGACGGTTCGCTGGTAGGGCCGGCTGTCCCAGCCTGGCCGGTGGCAGGGCCGGCTGTCCCAGACGGTGTGGCACGGTCGGCTGTCGCGGACGATTCGGCGGTAGGGCCGGCTGTCCCAGCCTGGCCGGTGGCAGGGCCGGCTGTTCCAGACGGTGTGGCACGGTCGGCTGTCGCGGACGGTTCGCTGGTAGGGCCGGCTGTCCCAGCCTGGCCCGTCGCCACGCGGACGATGGTGGCGGGCATCGTCGTGTGGGCGGCGGCGATGGCGTGGCAGCACTCACGCCTGCTGCACGAATACCGCACGGCGCCACCGCCGAGCGTCTATCGCATCCTCGCCGACGATCTCGTCGAGCACGGCGACCGCTACGGCTGGGCGTCGTACTGGGTGTCGTATCACGTCGACTTCCTCTCGCGCGAGCAGTTGCAACTCTCGCCGACGTCGTCGATTCGCATCAGCGACTACGCGCGTCAGGCATGGCGTGCGGGGCCGCGCGCCGTGGTCATCGGCAACGACCCGTGCGATGCCGGCGACCTCGCCCGCAAGGTCGAGGGGTGGTGGATCTGCAGGAAGAGCGAGTGAAATTGCAGAATTGCAGAATTGCAGAATTGCAGAATTTCAGAGATTTCAGAGTGGCGTCAGCTTCTGGAATGCCCCGAAGGTTGACGGCGCCAATGAAATTCTGAAATTTGTGCAAGTCTGCAGTTACCTGAGTTTCGCTCTTGCAAGCAGCCCCCACGCCACGATCCACGCCACGCCGCCGAGCGGCGTGATCGCACCGAAAACGCGGATGCCGGTCAGGGCGAGCAGGTACAGACTGCCGGAGAAGAGCAGGATGCCGAGCACCATCAGCGCGCCCGCCACCCGCGCGGCACGCCCCTGGTCTTCGCCAGCCAGCCATGCCGCGGCGAAGATCCCGAGCGCGTGCACGAGGTGGTACTGCACGCCCGTCCCGTAGATTGCGAGCAGGTCGGGCTCCAGCCGTTGCCGCAGGGCGTGCGCGCCGAAGGCGCCCAGTGCGACGCCGAACGCCATGGCCAGGGCGCCGAGGCGCACGAGCCTCGCCCGATCAGATGCTGACGACACCATCTTTCCTCGTGAGGAAGTAGAGGGCCGCTGCAAGGAGCAGCGCGCCGTTGAGGGTCATGGTGGCGGGAAGGCCGATGCCCTCGACGAGCGCGCCGCTTGCGAGGCTGCCGAGCGGCATGCCGCCCCGGAACGCGACCATGTAGATGCTCATCACCCGCCCGCGCATTTCGTCGGGCGCCACCAGCTGCACCAGCGACGTCACCAGCGACGTCGTGATGATCGTCGAGATGCCTGCCGCGAACAGCAGGACGTAGGTCAGCGGGATGGCGCGCGACCAGGCGATGGCGATGATGAGGACACTGAACACCGCCTGCAGGCGCAGCAGCATCAGGCCCATCCCCTCGAAACGCCCGAGCCACGCCACCACCAGCGCGCCCGTCACGGCGCCCGCGCCCGACCACGACATCATGCGCGTGTAGGACTCGACACCCTGACCGAACACCTGCTGCGCCAGCACCGGCAGGAAGGTCTGCATCGGCAGCCCGAGGAACGTCGAGGCCAGGGCCACGACGATGAGCGAGACCAGCACGGGATCGCGGCGGACGTGCGCCAGGCCGCCGCGCATCTCGGTCATCATCGTGTTGGTTGTCGCCGGCCGGACGTGCGGCACGCGCAACGCGAGCAGCGCGACGATCACGGCCAGGAAGGAGAGCGCGTTGAGGCCGAAGCACGCCGCGATGCCCACCGAGGCGAGGGCCACTCCTGCCAGGACTGGGCCGATCACGCGCGACAGGTTGAACTGGATCGAGTTCAGCGCAATCGCGTTCGGCAGGTCCTTCTTCGGCACGAGCGACGGGATGAGCGACTGGTACGCCGGCCCGCCGAAGGCTTGTGCGAGCCC
>JAEYZV010000667.1 GCA_023427865.1 Acidobacteriota bacterium | reverse complement strand
GTGCGAGGTCGTCGGCCGGCAGCGCGCGCGGGAACGCGACCGACGTCGTCACCACGCGATCGGCGAGCGGCAGCAAGGGGGCGAGCAGGCCGCCAACGTCCTTGTCGCGCATGCAGCCCATGACGAGCACCATCGGGGCGAACCGCGCGCTGCGCAGCCAGCGCGCCAGTGCCTCGGCACCTGCAGGATTGTGTGCCCCGTCGAGCACCAGCTCGACACCGCCCGGAAGCACGCGCCGTTCCAGCCGCCCCGGCCAGGCAGCGCTGGCCAGGCCTTCGGTGATTGCCGCGCGGCCGCCACCCACACCCGCGGCCTCGAGGGCCTCGAGCAGCCTGATGGCCACCAGCGCGTTGTCCACCTGGTGCCTGCCGCGTAGCGCGAGCCGCACGGGGCCGTACTCGCGAAGCGGCGTGCGGACGCGCAGCGTGGTCTCTCCGGCGGTCTCGCTCGCGTGGACGGTCGCGTCGGCGTGTGCAGGGACGAGATGCGCGCCCTTCCTTGCGCACTCGCCGGCGATGACGCGGGACGGCCCCTCCTGCTGAACGCCGCTGATCACCATCGCATCGGGCCGGACCACGCCGGCCTTCTCGGCCGCGATCGCCTCGAGCGAGTTCCCCAGCTGCGCCATGTGGTCGAAGGCGATGGACGTGATCGCCGCAAACGGCGCGTCGACGACGTTGGTGGCGTCGTGCCGGCCGCCGAGCCCGACCTCGAGGACGGCGACCTGCACATGCGCGTCGCGGAAGATCACGAACGCCGCCGCGGTCGTCAACTCGAAATACGTCGTCGGTTGCGTGAGCACGCCGCGTGCGAGCAGGGTGTCCTCGGCATCGAACACGGCCTGCAGGGCGGCGTCCAGCTGCGCGTCCGTGACCTCGCGATCGCCGACCGCGTAGCGTTCACGCAGGTGGACGAGATGGGGCGACGTGTACCGCCCGACCCGCAGCCCTGCGGCATGCAGGGCGCGCCCGACCATCGCGGCGACCGAGCCCTTGCCGTTGGTGCCGGCGACGATGACGGGGAGGAACGTGCGGTGAGGGTCGTTCAGCTGCGCGACGAGCGCGCGGGTCGCGTCGAGCCCGAGCTTGACGCCGAAGAACTCGCGGGCCTCGAGGCGTTGCTGCGGCGTCATGGCAGGGCCCGCTCATCGAACGCGGCTGCTGGAAGCGTCACGGTAGGGCCCGCTCTCCGAGCGTGGCCTGGAGGCGTCACGGTAGGGCCCGCTCTCCGAGCGTGGCCGCGAGGCGTCATGCCGGTGTGTGCATGAATCTCAACGCATCGGCGATCGCCGCCTTGAGCTTGCGGCGGTCCACGATCATGTCCACCATCCCGTGCTCGAGGAGGAACTCGGCACGCTGGAAACCCGGCGGCAGCTTCTGCCGGATCGTCTGCTCGATCACGCGCGGTCCTGCGAAGCCGATCAGGGCCTTGGGCTCCGCGATGTTGAGGTCGCCGAGCATCGCGAAGCTCGCCGTGACCCCGCCTGTCGTCGGATCGGTGAGCACCGAGAGGTACGGCAGGCCGGCGCGATCGAGCCGCGCGAGCGCGGCGCTCACCTTCGCCATCTGCATGAGCGAGAGTGTGCCCTCCATCATGCGGGCGCCGCCCGAACACGAGACGACCACCACAGGCCTGCGGTGCTGCAGCCCGCGTTCGATGGCGCGCGTGATCTTCTCGCCGACGACCACGCCCATGCTGCCGCCGATGAAGGAGTACTCCATGGCCGCGATCTCGACCTCCAGCCCGTCGAGCAGGCCGGTGCCACAGACGATCGCGTCCTTCAACCCGCTGGCTTCCTGCGCGGTGCGCAGGCGCTGCGAGTACGGCTTGGTGTCGATGAAGTCCAGCGGATCGGTGGAGGCCAGGTCGCGATCGTGCTCGGTCCAGGGGCCGTCGAACAGCATCGCGAGCCGGTCGATGGCGCCGAGCCGGAAGTGATGGGAGCACTTCGGGCAGACCTGCATGTTGGCGTCGAGATCCTTCTTGTACAGCGCCTGGCCGCAGTCTGGACACTTGACCCACACGCCCTCGGGGATGCGGCTCGTCTTCTGTGCCGGGGCGATGGGTTTGGGAACGCGCTTGAACCAGGCCATAGGGACCGCCTGCGCCGCAGGCGAAGACGCAAGGGTAGTCAGCCCGTCGGGCGAACGCAAGCGCCGGCTGCGGGGCCTCACCCCTGGCGCGGCACGTAGTACTGCGTCCCCTGCTGCATGTGCTCGACCTGGCGCAGGAGATCCTCGACGTCCTGATCCTGCCAGTCGAGATCGAGCGAGGAAGTTTCGACGACCAGCAAGGGCGCGCCGCTGTAGAGGAAGAAGAAATGGTTGAAGGCGTCGTTGAGCTCGGCGATGTCCTCGTCGGGGAGGGCGCGCCGATCGGCCGACCGGCGTGCGCGTTCGCGGAGCCGCTTGCGCAGGCGATCGGTGGGGCACTGCAGGTACACCACCACGTCGGGTGCGGGCAGATCGCGGGCCAGCAGGTCGTACAGCCGCTGATAGATGAAGAGCTCGTTGTCGTCGAGCGTCAGGTACGCAAAGATCTTGTCCTTGTCGAACAGGTAATCGCACACCGTGACCTGGCTGAAGAGGTCGCCCTGCCTGAGGGCTTCCTGTTGCCGGTGTCGTGCAAGCAGGTGGAAGAGTTGTGCCTGGAACGCCGCGCCGCTTCGCTTTGCGTGTCGCTCTGCCGAGAACGGGTTCTCGACATCGTCCAGGACGAGGCTGGCATCGAGTCGCTGGCCGAGGCGCTCGGCGAGGACGGCCTTGCCTACGCCGGGAGGGCCCTCGATCGCGAGGTAACGCGCGTCCAAGATGGCGCGAAGTATACCGACGCGCTTCCGGAAGCGGCAAGGTGCGCGTGCTAGCATGCGCCCGAGTGATGACGCGTCGCCTGCTGCCTCTCGTCGGACTTCTGGTGGCCACTGCGTGTGCCTCGGCTCCGCCGCCGATCCCGCCGGTGATCGTCCCGCCGTTCGAGTCCAAGATCGCCAGCATCCTGCGTCTCGAGGACCACCGTGTGCTCGAAGACGCGCGGTCCAATCCAAAGGCGCCGCCACCTGCGCTCGATCGCCGCGGCAGGCCGTTGCCTGCTGGCCCGCCGCCACCGGCACTCGACCTGCTGACCCTGCTCGCTGACACCGACGCGCGTGTCCGGCGGCGGGCCGCACTCGCCGTCGGCCGCGTCGGCCTCACGGCAGGCGTCGCGCCCCTCGTCGCCCGGTTGCAGGATCCGGACGCGGACGTGCGTGCGATGGTGGCGTTCGCGCTCGGTCTGCTTGGAGACGCGGCGGCCGTCGATCCGCTCGTGGCGACGCTCGGCGATCCGAATGCACTCGTCAAGGGCAGGGCCGCGCAGGCGCTCGGCCTCATCGGCCCCGACAAGGCGGCACGTGCGGCGGCGCCGATCGGCATGATGGTCAAGCTGCTCGTCGATGGCGGTGCGCTCGCCACGCCGCCGGCCGACGACGCGGCGACCGAGAGCGCCGAGACCGAAGCCGTCCGGCGTGGGCTCGGCGCGTTGACGTCGCTGCGCAGTTACGAGGCGATCGCGACGGCCGTGCTCGACGGGCAGGGTCGTCCCCGCAGCGCGTGGTGGCCCATCGCTGCTGGGCTGTCTCGCATTCCGGACGACCGTGTCGTTCCGGCGCTGACCGAGCTCGTGTCGTCGCCCTCACCG
>JAEYZV010000658.1 GCA_023427865.1 Acidobacteriota bacterium | reverse complement strand
CTCGGCGACGCGAGTGACTACTACGTCATCAGCTACGAACCCGACAGGGCCGTGAAGGGGACGAAGGTGCGCACGGTCGAGGTGCGCGTCAGCCGGCCGGGTGTCCGCGTGCACGCGCGGCGTGGCTACCTGGCACCTCCTGCAACGCCGCCCGACATGAAGGCCGACGACGACGGATTGTCGCCCGACATGACCGCGCTGCTCGGTGGCGTGGTGCCGGAGGATGGCGTGCCGATGCTCGTGCGGGTGCTGCCGATCGCGCACGCAGGCCAACGTGTCCGCCATGCGGTCGTCGTCGATGCCGCAGGCGGCGTCCTCATGGGCGCGCTCCACCGGGGACAGGTCTCGTTCGAGCAGGCGGTCGCGGACGTCGATGGCGCCGGTCGCATCGGCATGGTCACGCACCGGACGGCGACCTTCAAGGCGAAGACCTCGCAGGCGGGCCAACTGGGACAGGACTGGGTGAGGACCATCTGGGCTATCGATCTGTCTCCTGGCGAGCACCAGGTCCGCGTCGCCACGTCACTCGCCGCTACCGGCGTGCGGGGCTCGATGTACGTCGACGTGCGGGTCGCCCCGGGGCAGGCGTTGGAGACGGCGGCCCTCGCGTCGGTGGTGAGCGACGCCAAGCCGACCGTGTTCATCGATCCGGTGCTGCAGGACGTCATGGCCCCGCCCGCCCTGGCGCGGACGCGCGAGCTCGACGCCGACGTGCGCGGCGCCAGGGTCGAGCGCGACGTCACGATGACGCACGCGCCGCCGGAATGGCTCGCGATCCCGAAGGACGGCCGACTGGCGGCGAGCGATGGTCTCGACCTCCGGCCGCTGCAGAACGCAGGCGTGAGCTTCGAGAACGCGTCGCTCGGCATGCTCGTCGGTGCCCTGCGGAACGTCGGTTCCTGCGCAGACGACGTGCGGGTGCGGCTTCAGTACACCGACGAGCACTGGCAACCGGTGGGCGAACCGATCGAGAACGAGGCTCGCGTCACCGTCGTCGAGCCGGACGGGTTGCTGCCGTACCGATTCCGCCTCGGACGCCGGTCTGACTTCGCGCGGCCGCCAGCCGGCTATGTGCTGCAGGTCTTACGCGGCGGCAGGCACGTCGGCGGCGACGTTGGCAGCGCCGAACCTGTCGCAACGGTGGATCGACGCTCGTGCTCGCCTGGCGCCTTCGCGTTCGATATCTCCAAAGGGCCGGCAACCGACTCGCCGACGTCGTATCGGGTAACCGGGATGCTACGCGTACGCGCGGGCGGACCGCTGCGCGCCGACGGCATCACGCTGACGGCGCTGCTGCTCGACAAGGACGGTCAGGTGCTGGAGGTGCTGACCGGCACGCCGGACATCACGGGGCTGAATCTGCCTGGCGGACTGCTGCAGGACTCGCACGCGGCGCCATTCACGCTGGTCACGCCGGTGCCGCTCGGCAGGTGGGTGGCCGAGGTCCAGGTGTTCGCGGAGGTGCTGCCCGACGCCGAACTGGCTGCGCCGGATCAGTAGTATCACGTCCCCGCAGGACTCTCGTCGACGTCGCTGGCGTCGTCTGCAAACAGCAGGGCGGCGATCGTGTCCGTGCGCATGCGCGAGGCCACGGCCGGCCCCTGTTCCGCCTGCCCGGCGAGCTTTCCGGCAGGCCGCGACTCGACGATGTGCTTCTGCAACCGGCGCCACAGGGGTGTCCGATCGACGCCCGCCGGCGCGTCGCGGTGCGCCTCGACTGCGACCGCGACGATGGCGCGAGGGTCGAAGGGCTCGGTGGCGATCAGATCGACGTCGTCCCTGATCGCACGCTTCGTGATGCGCGCCACCTGCGAGTGGAGCTGCCGGAACGCGAGGGTCGAAGGCAGGTCGGCGGATTCGTAGACCGTGCGTACGACCAGCGGCAGGTCGGCCTCGTGCAACCCCATCGCATGGGCGGGGTAGTCCGCACGCCAGTACGCCTCGATCCGGTCGGCCTCAGTGTCGTAGCCGAACGTGCGCAGCGCCTGCAGGTTCATCAACACGCGCAGCATGGCGGGCGGGTACGTTCCCCACCTGTCACCGGAGGGCCGCACGAGTGTGGCGATCGCCTCCGGCGACTCCGGCACGGAATCGACGAGCGACCAGACGAACGACGGGCCCGCGACGTAGCACGCAAAGAGGTCGGCGAACACCTCACGCCGCCAGTGATCGCTCCAGCCCTCCCGCAACGGCGACGACGCCAGCGCCGCATCGAGCGCGGAGGACAGGGCAGCACCCATCGCGAAATCGGTGTCGACGACATGGCCCGTCTCGTGCGAGAGCGCAGCGAGGCTCGGCAGCAGCGCGGCCGACTGCCACGGCGTGCCGATCACGGCGATCGGCATGGCATCGAGCACCTCCGCGAAGGCGGCCGTGCGCCCGGTGCCCCCCGACAGCCCGTGCGGCATGAACTCGCGCCCGCGCGACAGTGCCCAGGCCGACTGTTCGACGTCGAAGGTCACGAGCGGCGGCTCGCGAAACGGCGCGCCGTCTGTGTGGTTCGCCGCGGCGCCCCCCGTGGCCGCCGCCTGTGCCGCTGCCCGTCGGGCAGCGAGCACCGGCGCGTAACACGCCCAGACGTAGGCGTCGGCGGCCCGGAGGTAGCCCCCGAGCTGCGCGTCGGCGCGCATCACGAGCTTCTCGCGGAAGTAGTTCCACACGGCGTGCACGGCCCCGCAGTCGCGCTGCGCCTTGCGGATCGCCACGAAGTCCGTCTCGCCATTCCACGTTGCCTTGACGCGATCGTTCAGGGCGCGCATCTGCGCCGACAGCGCGGCCACCTGCGAGAAGTGCTTCTCGTAGCTGCGCTGCCCGGTGAGGCGCTGCCAGTGGTCGAGCTCGCGAGGCAGCGTGTCGAACTGTTCCTCCAGGTCACGCTTGCGGCGGTCGAGCAGGTCACCCATCGTCGCGGCTCATCGCCGGGAAGAGCGGCAGGTACGGGTGTGCGGTGAAGAAGGCGTCGAGCGACAGCTCCTGCGCGGCGGTGATCGTGGCAAGCCGATCGAACAGCGCCACGCGAGACAGTCCCGGTTCGATGAAAGCCCGGGCAATCGTCCGGTGCTGGTCGCCGAGTGTCGTGTTGGCGCGCAGGCCGGTGGCGATGACACACGCCACCGTGCCGCTGTCCATGAGCGCCTGCGCGAAGTAGTTGCGCAGGAACAGCTGATGCCGCAGGTCGGAGTGCGTGGCCGGGAGCGGCACGTCGAGCACCACCACCGGCTTGTCGCTGCCGCGTCGTTGGCCGAGTTCGTGGGCCAGGGTCGACGCGGTCCACTCGAGGCCGGCGATTGCCGGCTCGTTCAGGCCGGGGATCTCGATGAACGAGGAAGCCACGTAGACGCCGTGCACGAGCTCCCGGGAGCCCGGCGCGTCGCTCTCCCCCAGGCGGCGATCGAAGTACTTCCTGAGAGCGACGTACGCGTTGACGACCGGCGACTCTCGGTCGAAAGGCGACTCGGGGAGCACGAGAAGGGGCGGCACCGACTCGCGCGCGTCGCGCCGGCGTGTGCGTGCGTTCAGCTCCGCCTGCGCCTCCACATCGGACTCGTTCCACGTCGAAGGCAGGCGGAACGGGACGTGTACGCCGTGAAAGGCGAGCTCCCAGGGCGCGCAGCTCAGTGACGACAGCGCCACCGACAGGGCCACACGCGTCGACTCGGGGGATACACCGCTCGCCGCGATCGCCTCACGGAGGTCCTCCGCAATCTGGTCCAGCGGCAGCCCGGCCAGGCGGCGCGGAATGCCAGGGGCGCGGACGAGCAGCTCCAGCGTACGGTTCTCCGCGCTGACGATCTGCTCGCGCGGCGGGGCGTCGGCGCGGATGGACAACCGGCCCAGGCGCTCCTGCACCTCCACCACCGCGAACCGGGGACCGCCGAGACGCGTCTCGGAAGTCGGTCGCGGTGATCGCGCCAGTGACGGCGGTCGCACCAGCGATTCGAGGCCCCGAGCGTCGGCGTCCGTCGCCCCGCCAGGCGCTCCGTGCGTATCCTGCAGGGCGCGCGCGGTGACGTGGAATTCCGTCTCGATCGGCATCTGTGCGAGCTGTGGCTGCGCGACCTCGAGGCTGGCCCGCACGAGGTCCTCCTCGCCGGCATCGCGCGCGCGGACGGCGTTCTCGACGAGCACGGCGGCGACGCGAAATGGCGTGTGGATCCAGTAGTCCGACCACAACTGCGGCGAGTCCGGAGGCGGAGGGGGGCCGGGCTGCGCACCGCCTTCCCGTGCCCACGCCCACACTCGATGTTCCACGCGCCGCCGTTCGCGGTATGCCGCCGCATTCCACGGTTGCCGGTTCTCGGTGGCCGTCATCGCGGGCACCTGTGCGAGCACGCGCCGGGCGTCCTCCTCGCGGCCAATCCAGCCGAGAAACTCGCCGTACCACACCGAGAACCATGCGGCTTCGATCTCGCCTTCGGGCTGCGGGCGGAACAGCTCGGCGAGTTCGTCCACGACTGTGGGCAGCAGCTCGGGCCGACGACCCAGCAGGACGGGAGGCTGCAGCGCAGTCACGCGGGCCGACGCTGGCAGCAGCCGTGCCTGCTCGATCAGCTGTGCCCAATGCCGATCGGGTAAGGGAGTGACGACGTGCGAGAGGGCGAAGAGGAGACGGATACGCGCCGCCGGCGACTCGCCCGGCAGTTCCCGGAACGCCCGCAGCTGCCATCGTTCCGGCGCTGGAGGGCCGCACGCGATCTGCCAGACGTCCACCTCCGCCGGGGCCGTTTGCCTCGCGGCCTGTCCGCCGGACCTCGCCGTGGCGCCCTCGGCATGCGAGATCCGCTGGAGCAGCGACTGCACCACGCCCGGCGTGCCTTGCGGGGTCGTACGGAGCCGCCAGTGATAGAAGCGCGCCTGTCCTGTCGCGATCTCGGCGAGCAGGCGGCTGTCGCCCTGTTGCGACGCGAGGCGGATCGCCTGCTCCCAGGCGTCGATGGCCTGCCGCACGCGCATGCGTTGCGAAAGCGCTTCCGCCCGGAGCTGCCACAGCACCGGGAGCAGGTGGCCGGCAGCCTGATCGTCGGCCCCGAGCAGTGCGAGCGCCTCGCCCGGATTGCCCCTGGCAAGCTCGATGCGCGCCAGCTGCAGGCGCACCTCGACGGTGCGCGTGACGCTGCCCTGCGCGAGCACTGCAGCGGCACGTGTGAGGCGGCCGAGCGACAAGGTCAGCTCGGACGCACGGCACCGCACGTCAGTGGCTGCCGCGTGCGCGCCCCGTCGCTCGTAGTCTTCCGCGGCGAGCACGAGCTGCTCGAGCGAGGCCTCCGGGTGGCTGTGTTCGAGGCACCGCGCCAGGCGCCGCCGCAGCACGGCCACAGGCACCGACGGGGACGCCTCGGCGACCGCGATCGCGAGTGCAGTCTTCAGGACGTCTGCCACGATGCGCGATTCCCGGCCGGCGAGGTCGGCGACGAGGACGGCGAGGCGCAGCCGGTCGCCGGGTTCGAGCGCCGCGAATGCCACGAGGAGCCGCGACAGGCTCGTGCCGCCCGTTGCGTGCTGCCACTCGCGTGCGAACCCGGGGAGCGTGGCCGCCGCCCTGGCGTCGGCGAAGGCCGACTGCAGCGCGCGTACCGCTTCCGGGTGCGTGTAGGTGAAGTCGTGCAGCGCCCCGATGGCCTCGGCGAGCCGGTACTGCACGTACGCGTGTTCCGCGGGCGTGAAGTCCTCGAAGTCGGAGTCACGCAGGGCCCGGCACACGACCGCCCGCAGATCGTGGGCGTCCCTGAGCGCCGGCCCGTCGAGAAGCGCGTGCAGGGCGGG
>JAEYZV010000595.1 GCA_023427865.1 Acidobacteriota bacterium | reverse complement strand
CTCTCCAGCCGGCGCGATGCCGAACTGGCAGCGGCGCTGCTGACGCGCAGCGATGCCGCGCTCGTGGCGGCGCCCGAAGGCGAGGGGTGGGTGTCGCGACTGCTCGCGAGGGTGCCCGCCTGGGCCGAGTTCGTCGACCCTGCTGATCAGGCGGGCACGCCCGCCGCGCTGCAGCGCGTGCACCTCGGTCTGTTCGGCCCGGCGTCGCGCGGCCGCGATGCCGTCGAGGGTGACGCGTCTGTCGACTGCCTGTCGGCCCCCGGCGAGGGCCGCGAGTGCGTCGAGGTGGCGCGCGCCCTGCTCGCGCACGCCGAGCGAGGCGTGCGTTTCGATCGCATGGCCATCGTCATGCGCGCGCCGGAGCTCTATGCGAGCCACCTGGAGACGGCGCTGCGGCGCGCCGGGGTCCCGGCGTACTTCGGCCGTGGGACGCGAAGGCCCGACCCAGCCGGTCGCGCGTTCCTCGCGCTTCTCGCAAGTGCCGCCGAGGACATGTCGGGGCGCCGCTTCGCCGAGTACCTGTCGTTGGGACAGGTGCCGCGTGCCGTGGACGGGGACACGGGAAGCGGGAAGCGGGAAGCGGGAAGCGGGGAGCGGGAAGCGGTTGGGCCGGCTGTCCCAGCCGGGCCCATGGCCGGCTCTGCGGGCGACACGATGCCGCTCCTGCCCGACGACGCCGAGGCGCTGGGACTCGGTGGCGTCGAAACCGACGTCTCCGCCTCGCCCGACGTGGAGCCGCGCGACGCGCGCTCGCCGTGGCGGTGGGAAGCGATCCTCAACGACGCGCAGGTCATCGGCGGGGCCGACCGCTGGGAGCGGCGGCTGCGCGGCTACCGCGAGGAGATGCGGCTGCGGGCCGACGCCGCGTTCAAGGACGACCCGAGTTCACCACGGCACGAGAGCCTCGCGAGGCGGGTGGCGTGGGCCGACGAACTCCTGGCATTCGCAGGCGATGTGATCGGCGCGATGGCGCAGTGGCCCGTCACCGATGACTGGGGCGGCTGGATCGATCGCCTGCGGGAGTTCGCGCCACGCGTGCTCGCCCGTCCCGACCGCGTGCTGGCCACCCTCACCGAACTGCATCCGTTGTCCGGTGTCGCGCACGTGAGCCTGCCCGAAGTGTGCGACGTGCTGCGCGACCGCCTCACGCACCTGCCCGTGCCTCCGCCGGCGCACAGGTATGGGCGCGTGTTCATCGGCACGCCCGACCAGGTGCGGGCCCGCGTGTTCGACGTCGTGTGCGTCCTCGGCCTCTCCGAGCGTGTGTTCCCCCAGCGCAGCCGACAGGACCCGCTGTTGCTGGACGACGAGCGTGCGGCGATCTCGCCAGACCTGGCCGTGGACGACGATCGGCTCGCCGGCGAACGGGCACAGTTGCGCATCGCGGCCGGGTCGGCCTCCCGCGCGCTGCTCGCCTCGTATGCGTCGATGGAGACGGCACAGGCGCGGCCTCGCGTCCCCTCGTTCTACGCGGTGGAAGTCCAGCGCGCCGTCACCGGGCGGGTCCCCGGCTATGAAGACCTCATTCGCGAGGCGCAGCAGCGCAGCGGCGCGAGGCTGGCCTGGCCGGCGCCCCAGCAGCCGACGAGTGCGATCGATGCTGCCGAGCACGATCTCAGCATGCTGCAGCTGTACCTGCGCGGCACCGAGGCCGACATTGCGGGCCGCGCGCGGTACCTCTTCGGCCTGAACCCGGCGCTGCGGCGCGCGCTCGTCGCCCGCCACCACCGGTTGCAGCGGCCCTGGAGCGAACACGACGGTCTCGTCGTGGCACCAGAACGTCTCGCGGCGCACCGGCTGCACGCGCGCACGTACTCGGCCTCGGCGCTGCAGCGCTACGCGACCTGCCCCTACCAGTTCTACCTCTCCACGATCCTCCGCCTCGAGCCGCGTGAGGAAGCGATGCCGCTCACGACGCTCGATCCGCTGACGCGCGGGTCGATGGTGCACGAGATGCTCGCGGCGATCATGCGCGCGCTCATCGAGCGCGGGTGGGCGCCGCTGACGCACGAGCACCTCGACGATGCGCAATCGATTGCTGACGCACTGGTCACCGACGTGGCCGCCGCATACGCGGACACGCTGCTCCCGCCGATTGCCCGCGTCTGGGACGACGCCGTGGCGTCGATCCGGCGCGACATCCACGAGTGGGTGCGCCTGCTCACGAAGGACCACGACGGCTGGACGCCGGTGCACGTCGAGCTCGGTGTCGGGTTCTCCGGCGGCTTCGGGCGTGACGAGGCGAGCCGCCGCGAGCACGTCGTCCTGCCCGACGGCACGCGCCTGCACGGTGTGGTCGACCTCGTCGAACGTCGCGGCGACGACGAGTACCGCATCACCGACTACAAGACCGGCCGGTACAGGCTCGGCGATCGCGTCGTCGTCAACGGCGGACGCACGCTGCAGCCGATCCTCTACGCGATGGCCGTGGAGTCGGCGTTCGGCGGCCGCGTCACGGCTTCGCGGCTCTACTACTGCACGGAGGATGGCAACTACAAGGTCCGGGACTGGACGGTGACCGGCGCGGTCGGCGACGACGTGCGGCGGCAGGGGCTCGGCGTGCTCGCCCAGATCGACAACGCGGTCGCGACCGGCCGCCTGCCGGCCGCCCCTGATGCCGAGGCGTGCACGTGGTGCGACTTCGCCGTCGTGTGCGGTCCGGGCTCCCAGCACGCGGGCGCGCGCAAGGACCAGAAGGCGCTCGCCGACCTCTTCGCCCTGCGGAGGCTGCGATGACGACGCAGGTGACGAGCCTCGTGGACGCCGCGGATCGCCATCGGATCCGTCATGCGCTCGAGACCACGCTCGTCGTCGAGGCGGCAGCCGGCACCGGCAAGACGACCGAGCTCGTCGCGCGGATGGTGAACACGCTGGCAGCGGGGCACGCACGCATCGGCGAGGTCGTGGCGGTCACGTTCACCGAGAAGGCTGCCGGCGAGCTCAAGCTGCGGCTCCGCGAGGAGATCGAGCTCGCGCGGGCGAACGCCTCCGGCCAGGAGCGTGTGCGGCTCGAGGATGCGCTCGCTCACCTCGAGGAAGCACACGTCAGCACCATCCACGGCTTCTGCGCCGACCTTCTGCGCGAGCGTCCGGTCGAGGCCGACGTCGACCCGCGTTTCGAGGTGCTGCTGGAGCCGGTGGCCAACCACCTCCTCGACGCGGTCGTCGATCGCTGGTTGTCCGGGACGATCGAGGCGCCGGGCGAGGGCGTGCGCCGCGTGCTGCGGCGGGCCTTCCGCGGCGAGGCCGGCGAGGCCGGGCCGCGTGCCGCCCTTCGCCGCGCGGTGCGGTCGCTCGCGGAGTGGCGCGACTTCGACACCCCCTGGCGGCGCGATCCGTTCGACCGTCGCGCGAGCATCGGCGAGGCCCTCGCGGCGATCCACGCCTTTGCCGACCTGTCGGGGAAGGGATCGCACAACGACAACCTGTACGTGGACACGGAGCCGATCCGGCTGTTCTCGCGGCAGAACCCCCGGCAGGTGCCGCCCGGCGCGCGCGGCGACGAGGTGCTCGACGGCATCGAGGCGCGGCTCATCCCGTTCTCGCGCGGCGAAGCGTTCACCCGATGCCGCAGCGGCTCGCGCAGCGCGCCGTATGCGCCCGACGTGACGCGCGAGCAGGCCCGTGGTGCGCACGAAGCCCTGAAGGGGCTGCTCGAACGCACGGCGGCGGCGCTCGACGCCGATCTCGCGGCGCTTCTTCAGCAGGAGCTGCAGCCGTGCCTGCGCCTTTATGCACGCGCGAAGCAGGAGCGGGGAGCGCTCGACTTCACCGACCTGCTCGTTCGCGCACGTGACCTGCTGCGGAGCGACGCGTCGGTGCGCGCCGATTTCCAGCGGCGGTACCGCCGGCTGTTCGTCGACGAGTTCCAGGACACCGATCCGATCCAGGCCGAGATCCTGCTGCTGCTTGCGGCCGATACGCCAGACGAGACCGACTGGACGCGGGTACGGCCCGTACCTGGCAAGTTGTTCATCGTCGGAGACCCGAAACAGGCCATCTACCGGTTCCGGCGTGCCGACGTGGAGACGTACTGGCAGGTGAAGCGGCAGCTGGTCGCCAGCGGCGCGTCGGCCTGCGAGCTGCGTACCTGCTTCCGCAGCGTGCCGGCACTGCAGCGCGCGATCAACCACGTGTTCGCCGACGTGATGGACGGCGATGCCGGCGCGGCGCAGGCGTCCTACGTCGCGCTCGAACCCGTGCGTGACGACGCCGCCAGCCAGCCCGCCATCGTTGCGTTGCCGGTGCCTCGGCCCTACGCGACGCGCAACGTGAGTGGTGCGGCGATCGAGAAGTCGCTGCCCGATGCCGTGGGCGCGTTCGTCGACTGGCTCGTTCGGGAGAGCGGCTGGACCGTGTCCGAGCGCGCGCCCGGAGGGCAGGACGTCCGCGTGCCGATTCAGGCCCGCCACGTCGCCATCCTGTTCCGCCGGTTCAACAGCTGGGGGCAGGACGTCACGCGCCCCTACGTCGAGGCGCTCGAGGCCCGCTACGTGCCCCACCTGCTCGTGGGCGGCCGCAGCTTCCACGAGCGGGAGGAAGTGGACGCGCTGCGGGCGGCGCTGTGCGCCATCGAGTGGCCCGACGATGAGCTGTCGGTGTACGCGACGCTGCGAGGCGCGTTCTTCGCGTTCCCCGATCACGAGCTGTTCGCGTACCGCGATGCCCGACGCGGCCCTCTCAGCCCGCTCGCGGTGCCCGACGGCGCGTCTGCACCTGTCGGCTCGGGTGAGGCAGGCGGCGAGCCGCCGCGCGACGATGAGACCGGTGCGGCCGGCGGCGAGACCGATGACGCGTCGCCGCTCGTGCCGGGCGAACAGGAGGACTCCGGCGCTGGTGTGCAGGCGTCAGGTGTCGACGCCGAGATCGAGGATGCGTTGCGTCTCCTGCGCCAGTTGCACCGTCAGCGCAATCGTGTGCCGGTGCAGGACACGGTGCAGGCGCTGTTGCGCGCCACGCGTGCGCATGCGGCGCTCGCGTTGCGGCCCGGTGGCGAGCAGGCGCTGGCCAACGTGCTGCACGTGGTCGAGCTCGCGCGGCAGTACGAGGCGGCCGAGGGCGCCTCGTTCCGCGGCTTCGTGCAGCAGTTGCTCGACGAAACGCAGACCGAGGCCGCCGAGAGCCCGATCCTCGAGGAGGGCACCGACGGGGTTCGCCTGATGACGGTCCACAAGGCCAAGGGCCTCGAGTTCCCGGTCGTGGTCCTCGCCGACATCACGTGCCGGCTCGCCGCCGATCGCCCGTCGCGTGCGCTCGTCGCGTCGCACGGGCTCTGCGTGCAGGTGCTGGCCGGGTGCGCGCCGTCCGAGCTCGTGGATCTGCGGGAGGCCGAGATGGCGCGTGACCGCGCCGAGGGGCATCGGCTCGCCTACGTGGCCGCCACGCGTGCCCGGGATCTGCTGGTGATTCCCGGGGTCGGCGACGACCCGTACCCCGGACCGAAGCACGGCGAGCGCTGGATCGACGTGCTCAACCGCGCCATCTACCCGGACCGCCCGTGGCCTTCGCCGGAGCCCGCGATCGGCTGTCCGGCGTTCGGCCGGGACACGGTGATGCTGCGGCCCGACGAGGAGATGGTGTACGCGGCGCCGGTCCGCCCGGGTCGCTACAGACTCGGGTCCGCCGACGCACCGTACGACGTCACGTGGTGGGACCCGTACGCGCTGCACCTCGATGCGCAGCTCACGTTCGGCGCCCGGCAGGCCGCGCTCATCGACAGGCATGCGCCGGAGTCGCGCGTGACCGAGGGCCTGCAGGCGGTCGACTACTGGACGCAGCTGCACGACATGCGCCTCGGGTACGGACGCGTGCCTTCCCTGAGCGTGCAGCGGGTGACCGATGCGGCGCGGACAGCCCCGGTGGACGTCGATCTCGTGTCGGTGGACCAGGTGGAAGGGCGCACGGCCCGTCACGGGGGACGCCAGTTCGGCGCGCTCGCGCACGAGGTGCTGGCCGTGGTGGCGCTCGAGGCCTCCGACGCCGACATCGCCGCCGCGACGGCGTTCAAGGCGCGCGTGCTCGGCACGACGGGCGTGGACGAGCATGGCGTGGCTG
>JAEYZV010000547.1 GCA_023427865.1 Acidobacteriota bacterium | reverse complement strand
GCCGCACGCCGCCCGCGTCGAGTGCGGGCCGCCCGCGCGGCCCGGAGTCCGGCACGGGCAGGAAAGCCGTACCGAGGCCGTAGGAGAGTCGGCCGACGTCGTTGCCCTACGGCGCGGCGACGAGCGGCCGGATCCAGATGTTGCGGAACCGGACCGGGTTGCCGTGGTCTTGGAGACCGATGTAGCCCTTCGCGTGTGAGGGGTCGTACTTGCCAATCTGCCTGTGGGAAGTCGGCCCGAGAAACGCCTGGGCGGCGTGGACGGTGACGCCGTTGTGCAACACGGTGACGGTTGCCGGCCTCTCCAGCGTCGTGCCGTTGAACCGCGGCCCGGTGAACACGATGTCGTAGGACTGCCACTCACCTGGCTTGCGCGAGGCGTTCACCATCGGCGGGAACTGGCCGTACATCGCCGCGGCCTGGCCGTCGGGATACGTGACGTTCTCGTAGCTGTCGAGTACCTGAATCTCGAAGACGCCGTTCAGGAACACCCCGCTGTTGCCGCGCCCCTGGCTGTTGCCTTTCACCTCCGACGGCGTCGCGAACTCGACATGGAGCTGGTAGTCGGTGAAATCGTCCTGTTTCGTGCGGATCATGCCCTTGCCGCTCGATAGCACGCCGTCGGCAATCGGCCAGCCGACCGGCCCGCCGCCCTGCGTCATCTGCCAGCGGCCGAGATCCTGTCCGCTCCCGAGCAGGACGATGGCGTCCGACGGGGGAGCCTGCGCCACGAACGGCCCCGGCACGACGACGCGCGGCTGCGGCCGCCTGCCATCGTGGATACGCCACTTGCCATCGGGCTGCATGGGCGTGTCGTCGTAGCCCGTCGGTGCTGGCGGCGGCTGCGGCGACGTCGGTGCCTGTCGGGCGCTGACGACGCCGACGGCGAGAAGACAGGCGACAAGTACGGTGATTCTCATCTAACGACTCCCAAATGTGTGACACGGCCGGATCGAACGGACCTCGACGCAACTCGGAACGGGGATGATACTGACTTCCCCTTCTGACTTCCCCTTCTGACTTCCCCTTCTGACTTCCGACTTCAGACTTCTGCCTTTCTTCCGTAGGATGATCCCGTGGCCACCTACGTCGTCCGCGTCGCCCGGCAGGCGACCGTGTTCCTGCTGTTCCTGCTGACGATCGTCCTTGGCGCGGTCAGCGGCGTGCTGTTCGCCTTCGCCGGCGACCTGCCGCAGATCTCCGCCCTCGACGACTACTCGCCGAGCACGATCACGCGCATCTACGCGAGCAACGGCGAGGTGGTGGGCGAGTTCGCCAAGGAACGGCGACTGGTGGTGGATTACGAGGGGATCTCGCCGCTGCTCCGGCAGGCGATCATCGCGGCCGAGGACAAGGACTTCGAGGAGCACGTCGGCCTGAGCCTGCCGCGGATCGTGATCACCGCGGTCAAGGACGTCATCCACCAGCAGCGCGCCGGCGCGAGCACCATCACGCAGCAGCTCGCGCGCATGCTGTTCCTGCAGGGCGACTACATGCGCGGCGGGGTCTATGCGCGCACGGGCGTCGCCGGCTGGGAACGCAAGATCAAGGAAGCGATCATCTCGGTGCAGCTGGAGAAGCGGTACACCAAGCGCGAGATCCTGACGCTGTACTGCAACGCCACCTACTTCGGCCACGGCGCATACGGCGTGGAGGCGGCCTCGCGCCTGTACTTCGGCAAGTCCGCGCGCGACCTCGCGCTCGAGGAGGCCGCGCTGATCGCCGGCATCATCCAGGGCAACGTCCGCCAGAGCCCGTACGTCAACCCGGAAGCGGCGACGCGGCGCCGCAACTACGCGCTGCAGCGGATGGCCGAAGAAGGCTTCATCACGCAGTCGCGGGCAGACCAGGCCAAGGCCCTTCCCATCAAGACCGCCGGTTTGCCGGCGCAGCCCTACTCACCCGCGCCGTACTTCGTCGAGGAGGTGCGCCAGCAGCTCGAGGCGCGCTTCGGTGCCAAGCAGCTGTACGAGAACGGCCTCTCGGTGCAGACCACGCTGGACCTTCCGCTGCAGCAGGCCGCGACGCGTGCGCTGCAGGACGGGCTGCGTCGGCTCGACCAGCGCCGCGGGTTCCGCTCGCCGACGAACCTGCTGAAGGGCGGCGCCGATCTCGACGCGTACCGCCACCCGCGGTGGCAGGGTCCGATGGTGGCCGGCGATGTCGTGCCCGCCGTGGTCACGGGGACCACCGCCAGCGAGATCCAGGCGCGGGCAGGGCGGCTCGACGTGCACGTCCCGAAGGCGGGGTACGCCTGGACGGGCAAGGGCTCCGCCAGCGCGCTCGTCGAGCGCGGCGATCTCGTGCAGGTGCTGCTCGAAGAGATCGAGGGCCACACCGCCACCGGGAAGCTCGCCCAGGAGCCCGAGCTGCAGGGTGGTGTCGTCGCACTCGACAACCGGACGGGGCGCATCCTGGCGATGGTCGGCGGGTTCGACTTCGACCGCAGCAAGTTCAATCGTGCGGTCCAGGCGTCCCGGCAGCTCGGGTCGACGTTCAAGCTCGTGGTCTACACCGCTGCCATCGATCGCGGGTACACGCCGGCGAGCACGCTGCTCGATGCGCCGGCAACGTTCCCGACCGGCGCCGGGTCCCCGCCGTACAGCCCGCAGAACTACGACAAGCAGTTCCACGGGCCGATGACGCTGCGGCGCGCCCTCGAGCAGTCGCGCAACGTGCCCACCGTGCGCCTCATGAATGCGCTCGGACCGAAGCAGGTCATCCAGTACGCCGAGAAGCTCGGCATCGCGTCACCGATCCCGCCCTACCTGTCGAGCGCGCTCGGCGCAGGCGAGGCGACGCTGCTCGAGATCACGAACGCCTTCTCGTTGTTTCCCAATCAGGGCGTGCGGATGCAGCCGTACCAGATCGTGCGCGTCACCGATCGCGAGGGCAATGCGCTCGAGGAGAATCGGCCCGTGCCGAGCGAGGCGATCCGCGCCGATACCGCGTACGTCATGACGAGCCTGCTGCGCGGCGTCGTGCAGCAGGGCACCGCCACGCGCGCCGCGGCACTCGACTGGCCGCTCGGCGGCAAGACGGGGACCACCGACGACTTCACCGACGCCTGGTTCGTCGGCTTCGATCCCGACATCACGATCGGCGTCTGGGTGGGGTTCGACAGGAAGCGGTCGATCGGCAACGGCCAGAGCGGCGCGGTGGCCGCATTGCCCATCTGGATCGACGTGATGCGGCACTGGATCGATCGCCAGCGCAAGGCCGGCGAGGCGCCGCCGGAGTTCCCTGCGCCCGGCAACATCGTCTTTGCCACCAACGCCGCCGGCCAGCGCGAGGCCTTCATCGCCGGCACGGAACCCGGCGCCGAATTCAGATGAAACGTCAGTCCTCGTCGGGGGTGGCCGCTCCCAGCGTGCCTGACGCCTTCGCCATCAGGTAGGTCTTGATGAACGCGTCGATGTCGCCGTCGAGCACGCGGTCGACGTCGCCCTCCTGGTACTTCGTGCGATGGTCCTTCACCATCTGGTACGGGTGCAGGACGTAGCTGCGGATCTGGCTGCCGAACGCGATCTCCTTCTTCTCGCCGCCGAGGCGATCGAGCTCGGCCTGTTGCTCCTTCAGCTTCAGGTCGTAGAGCCGCGAGCGCAGCACCTTCATCGCCACGTCGCGGTTCTTGTGCTGTGAGCGTTCGTTCTGGCACGAGACGACGATGCCGGTGGGCAGGTGCGTGATGCGGACCGCCGAGTCGGTGACGTTGACGTGCTGGCCACCGGCGCCGCTCGACCGGTAGGTGTCGACACGCAGGTCCTTCTCGTCGATCTCGACCTCCACGTCGTCGGGCAGTTCCGGCCAGACGTAGAGCGACGCAAACGACGTGTGCCGCCGCGCGGCCTGGTCGAACGGCGAGATCCGCACGAGCCGGTGCACGCCCGCCTCCGCCGAGAGCAGGCCGTAGGCGTACTCGCCGCTGATGGCGATCGTCGCGCTCTTGACGCCCGCTTCGTCGCCCGGCTGGTAGTCGAGGAGCTCGCGCTTGAAGCCACGCCGCTCGGTCCAGCGCAGGTACATGCGCAGGAGCATCTCGGCCCAGTCCTGTGACTCGGTGCCGCCCGCCCCCGGATGCACGGTGACGATGGCGTTCTTGGTGTCGTGCTCGCCGCCGAGCATCTTCTTGATCTCACCGGCCTCGACCTCCGTCTGGAGATCGTCGAGCCCGCGCTCGAGATCGCTGCCGACGTCCTCGCCGGCGTCGAGCCATTCGCGCAGCACGCCGAGATCCTCGCTGCGCTGCCGCAGCGATCTCAGAAGTGTGACGTCCTCGTCGAGTCGCCGGCGCCGCTGCAGGACTTTCTGCGCCTCGACCTGGTTGCTCCAGAACTCGGGGTGACTGGCCTGCGCCTCGAGGCGTTCGAGTTCCTGCTCGGGACGCGACGCGTCAAAGGTACCTCCCGAGTTCGGCAGCGCGACGCTGCAGGTCCTCCAGCCGCTTGTATGCCTCTTCCTTCACGAACGCCACGTCGACTCCTCCGGACCGCTGCGCAGTCCTCACACGATGCGCTTCCTGTACCGTTCCCACACAGGCAGGATGATGAGCGCCGCAAAGACGAGCATACATGCCCATGCCACGCTGTCGCCGATGCGTGCGTACACGGTCGTCCCGTCCAGCCAGCGGACTTCTCCGACGTACGTGCCCGTCTCGAACAGCGGAGATTCCACGATCACGCGGCCATACGGATCGACGATGCCGCTGATGCCGGTGTTGGCGGCGCGCACCAGATAGCGCCCCGTCTCGACCGCGCGGACGCGGGCCTGCTGGAAGTGCTGGAATGGCGCCGCCGACGTGCCGTACCACGCGTCGTTGGTGATGGTGGTCAGCAATTGGCTGCCCTGTCGCACCGCCTGCAACGACAACCACGGGAACACGGCCTCATAACAGACGGCGACCGACAGCCTGTGCCCGTCGACCGGCAGCAGCGTGAGCTGCTCGCCAGCGCTGAAGTCCGAGAAGCCCTCCACGAGCGGCTGCGCGAAGAACAGCAGCCACCGCGCCGGGATGTACTCCCCGAACGGCACGAGCTGCATCTTCCGGTACGTGCCCCGCACCCTGCCCTGCCCGTCGAGCACGAACGCCGCGTTGTAGAACTCGGTCGGCCCGACGACCTGGTCGCTGCCGAACACGAGCGGCACGCCGGTGCGGACGACCGCCGCACGCATGATCTCGGTGTGAAGGGCGTCGCGCTCGAACACGAACGGCGTCGACGACTCGGGCCAGATCACGAAATCGACGCCGCGTCCGGCGACCTCCCTCGTGAGCGACAGGTAGCGCTGGAGGATCGTGTCGCGGTACGCGGGGTCCCACTTCTGCCCCTGCGGCACGTTGCCCTGCACGATGCCGACGCGTACGGTGGGGCCCTGTAACAAGGCGTCCTGGCGCACACGCCACGCGCCCCACGCCCAGGCCGAGCCGACGACCGCGACGAGCGACAGCCCGGTGCCGATGCGACGTCGGTCGAGCGCGCCTGGCGCCAGCAGGAGCGCCACCGCCGCCGAGGCGCAGGCCACGAGGCCCGACAGGCCGTAGATGCCGACGACGCTGGCCGCCTGCAGCGGCGCCAACGTATCCGACTGGCTGTACCCGAGCAGGACCCACGGGAAGCCGGTGAACAGGGTGCCGCGCAGCCACTCGGTCGCGATCCACACCGCGGGAGCCATCGCGAGCGCCACGGCGCCGCCCCGGACGATCGCCGCGGTGAGTGCGAGACTGAACAGCGCCGGGTATATCGCGAGATAGGCGATGAGCAGCGCGGCGAGCATCCACGACAGGACCGCATTCAGGCCGCCGTAGATCGCCAGCACGTCGGAGGTCCACGAGATCGTCCCGGCGAACGCGACGATCCCGGCGACGAGTCCGAGAAGGAACGGCCGCGGGCCACGCGGCGCCGGTCGCATCGCCGTGCGGGCCACGGCAATGCACAACGGCGCCAGCGCCACCCATCCGAGGGGCGCCAGCGCCGGCTTTGGCATGCTCAGGGCGAAGAGGACGCCCGAGAGGACGGCTAGCGCGTAATCCAGGGCTTGAACTTCTCTTCGTTCTGCAGGCGCCGCATGACGGTGTCGGCCTCCTGCCGCTGCATGTTCATGCCGACGCGCACCTTGTAGATCACCTGCCCGCCCGCCGAGGGAGCCACGACGTAGGCCTTGTAGCCGCGCGTCTGGAGGCGCTGCGCGATGGCATCGGCCTCGCCCTTGTTCTTGAGTGCGGTGACCTGCACGGTGAAGCCGCCCTCCTCCGCCGGGGCGGGTGCGGTCGACGTGGCCGCGGGTACGGCCTTGGGCGCCGCTTGCCTGGGCGCCGGTGCTTCCTTCGGAGTCGGTGGCGGTTCGTCCGCAGGGGCAGGGGTCGCAGCGGGCTCGGCCGCCTCGGCGGCCTCGGCGGGCGCGGGCTGCGTGGTCACCTGCCCCATGTCCTGCGCGGCGCCGGGCGCGACGGTTGCCGGAGGTGTCTCGCCCGTGAGGTTCTCGGGATAGCTCAGGCCGGTGACCGGCGTCGGTTTGCCCGACGTGGCCGCCGCGGCCGCGTCCTCGTCGATGGCCGGCACGGCCACCGGATCGAGCCCGGTCACATCACCAGTCGTGCTGCGGGCGTTCTGGACGCCGCGGCCGATGAGCACACCGCAAAGGAAGATCACGAGCGACACGACCGTCGTCGCCATGAACAGGAACACCAGCTGCTTGCCGCTCAGCTGGATCTCGTGGAAGCCGTCGTCGTGGATGTCGTGGGCCATGGATGCACCCAGGGCGCGCGCAGCGGGCGGGGAGACCGGTCAGCGCACCGTCTGGAACCGTGCAAGCGTGAGACGTCCTGATCGCGGGCACGGTCTGCCCCGGCGGGCCCGCGATCTGGTCAGCCCGGCCAGTGTATCACCGCCGCTACGGGGTCTTCGGCGGGGTGGCGACGATGCGGTCGAGGAGGGCCCGTGCCTCGGTCGATTCCGGGGCGAGTTGCAGCGCGCGCTCGGCGTGCGGGCGGGCCGCCTCCGGCTCGCCGGTGCCGAGCAGGGCCTCGGCGAGCAGCAGGCGGGCGTCGACGCTCTCGGCGCTCCAGAGCGAGATGGTCAGCGACTCGGCGGCTTCACGCAGCCGTCCGCCCCGCAACAGCACGCGCCCGAGCGCGAGGTGCGTCTGGGCGTCATACGGCGACAGGTACAACGACTTGCGGAACTCGATGATCGCTTCGCGGTCCTGCTGCGCGTCGACGAGCCGCTGGCCGCGTTCGAAATGAAAGCGCGCCAGCTGCTGGTACTCCTGCTGGGTGGCTTCGACCAGGGTCGGGTCCACGCGCACGGGCAGCGTTTCGGTCTCGCTCAGGCGTTCGAGGCCGCGCGGCACGCCGCCGCCAGCGGCGGCGGGGGGTGGGGTGGGCCCTT